>JACQGJ010000537.1 GCA_016199605.1 Armatimonadota bacterium
GCGCGGGAGAGCGGGTGTTGCAGCACCGGCAACTGGAACTTGCCGCTCGCCGGTTCGGGCGTCACGACTTCGACAAGCCTGTCGTAGCTGTCCCACAACTCCACGACGAGCGACAGTCCCTTCGCCACCGGGGTCTTCAGCCTCACACTTCCGGAGATCGGCTCTTTGCGGGGGTAGAACTCCTTCGTAGGGACGACGGACTCGATATACTGTCTGTCGGTCACAACGACCGCAGCCGACGCCCAGTCCAGGATCGCTCCTCGTTGCAGTGCCCAGACATCCACGATGTATGTCCCTTGCGTCAGGGCGGGAATCGGCGGCGCCAACGCCGCCTCGCTAGCCCGAAAGGAGAATTCTTTCGCGCCCTTCTGGAGGACACGGCCACGCCGGTCGCGCAGCTCGTAAGCCATCGAGCAATCCCGCAACTCCTTGTTCGAGCTAACCAGTGTGAACGAGGCAGGCGCCGCGGGCAGGGACTTGCGGCCGATGCTGACGACCGGTTTGCGAGGGCGAATCTGCACACCGGTCTTCTTCCCGGCAGCATGGTAGAGGACCTTCCCGAGGATTGAGAAGTAGTAGTCGTAGAAAAGCTCATCGTCGGCCACAAACGGCGTCAGAGAAACTGTGTGCGCGTAGTGCCGCCAGGGGTCGGTCACGAGGACGGTCTGGTTGTTCAGCCGGGTGTAGAGGTCCTTATAGTCGAGCAGCACGACGGTTCCTCCGCCCAGCTTGCCGGTGCGGATTTCCATCGGTCCGACGTGGCGAGGCGCATAGTGCTTGGGCAAGCCCTGCTCGAAGTCCACGTCGAGTGGAAGGATACCGAGAGGAACGGAGGCTTGCACTTCGTCCGCCAGTGGATTCTCCACGCCGCTCATCGCCGCCTCCTTCTGCAGGCTCTCGTCCATTTCCCACGGCGAGATGAAAATGAGGGCGGCGCCGGCCTTGACCTTTTCGAAGATCTTCCTCTGGATTTCCGGGGGAATGCACTTCCACTGGACTTTGCCGATGATGATGGCGTCGTAGCGATAGGCGGGACTGAGCAGACGGTTCGCGGTGTCATTGAGAACCTGGGCCGAGGGCACAGGATCGTACGCCGACTCGGCCCCCGGTTTCGCCCAGTTGTCGTGTCCCATGGTGGTGATGAGACTTACCTCGGCAGGGATGCGGGATTGCAGCTCCACCGCCTCCCGCGCCGCGCCAATCGGAAGGACGATGAGCAGCTTCAGCTTTCCGAGCACAAACGGCTCCGCCCAGGCAACCCGCGGTCCATACAGATTCCCCGGCAGGTTGCCGTAGAACTTGTTGGTGTGGCGGTAGTCGGAGGAGGTTTCGTGCGAGTAGCGCGCAACCGTTCCCGCCTGTAGCGGGAGGAGAAAAGTGAGGAGGTAGAAATTGAAGATTGGGAGAGTTGTTTTCAGTTTGTTCACCTCGGATCGGTCGTTGCCTCACTGAAGGTCCAATAAAGCGCAGGGTTTGAGGTGGGCGTTGCGAGAGAGGTGTTACGGATCGGGTGCCCCTGTCGATCGTGAAGGAGAGGCGTCTTCTACTCTCCAAACTGTCGGGCGCATATCTGGAGGCGGGACAGAAAGAGCGTCCTCTGGTCTTCTTCTAACTCGACCGCCACTTCCTCAAGCTCCTGTGGCGATACCAGTCGGTGCCGGAGCAATCCCGCGACAAAACGAAAGTCTCTCTCCCTCCCTGCGAGCAGCTTGCTGATGGCCAGGTCGCAGGGATGCAGACACCAGCCGGTTACCCCCCGGGAATTGTCATTGCGAAGAGGGACAAGACGTTCTCGCCATCGTGCGGGGAGAGTCGCTGTTTCCGGCCCCACCCGTGAGCGTAGTACCCGAATTCCTCATCGAACAGTTACCCTTCGCCAATTGAACCATCTATGAGATCAGCTTTCTGCGGATCGTTGAGAGGGAACACGTCCGCCTCCCTGGAGACCAGCAACTCTCCGGGCGCGTCAGGGCACGTCGCCAGAATTGCCTGACTCCCGATCACGATGATCGCGTCTGCCTCCGCAAGCGCCCCCGCTGCTCGGAGGAGGTGCTCAAGTTGACTTTGAGTCATCGTCTCGAAACCTCCTGTAGATTTCCCACCTTTCTTCGGGAGTCAGAATGCCACAAAACGGGCTATTCTGCCGAAGTCGCCGTCCTTCGTCCGTTCCGTCCAGCAAAATGGCACGAACTTCTCCCCAGGGCTTCGCGAGAAGCCTCAGCCACTCTCGGTTGCACGAACTGGGATGTTGCTTCTCCCACCGCTCGCATACAGAGTTCGCCCGCGCCAACCCCTCTCGCTTCGGATCGGTATCAATCCTGGTAACGATGGCCTTCGCCATCGCAAGGCTTCTTTCATCAATTCTCTGGTGAGTTCTCATCCGTTCCATCACTTCCCGTTGCAGCGTGTGTATGATACCCGGTCGCGAGCGATTGGGGAAGACCACGATTTCCCATACTTCGGTGCAATCAGGCGAGCGTTGACTGTACCGGGATGCGACGTTACAATAACTCCACAGAGATCGCCCGTGAACCGGGCCGATCAGATGACGTATCAGTTCACCATGTTTCTCCTTGAGGAGGCAAAAGCATGAGAGCCACACTCGAGAGATGGCCCACACCACGGGGCGCGGAAGTTGATATCAAGGTGGTAGTCAAAGCGCACTTGGGTATCTCGTCCCGAACTGCTCAAGACATAGCAGAGGATTTCCTTCTAATGGAGGTGGGCGACCTTTTGTCAGCAGGAGACCCTTGCGTTCGAGCGGGGGAGCGACTGAGTTGGGAGGTTCCGATCCTGTTGAGCAATGCGACCCGGGGGAACCTGGGGGAAGTTGGACGTTTGCTGGTGGACGCGGAAACGGGAGATGTTGAGTTCACCGACAAAGACCGCCGCGAGGTCAAGGTTAATGCCCGAGCTCTTTCTGAAACTGCCGCATCTTCGGCAAGCGACTGAATATACTTGCCTCCCGGCATGTGTTCGCATGGTTCTCGCTTACCACGCAGTAGAGATGACCGAGGAGGAAGTCGTCGAATTGCTGGACACGGATTTCACTGGAACCGTTGCTAAGAACGTTCACCGAGTCAGCCGCTTCGGTTTCGTGACCGCCATCTATCGCGCCACCTGCGACGATCTCTATCGGCACTTGGGGTCTGGTCTCCCTTGCATCGTTCTCGTTCACACGATTCACTTCCCGCAACAAGCTCCAGATCGCAGCGGACGACATGCCGTTGTGATTGTAGGGCTTGACGACGAAAGCGTTTATCTGCACGATCCCTTGGCTGAGTCAGGTCCCACACGGATGCCACTCCCATCGTTTCATGCCGCATGGCAGGCTCGCGGCCATCCTCTGGTATTGCTGGCGCCTTTGCAGGGGCTATCCGGTTAGAGTCTCAGCACTTGCAACGGTCTCCACGTCCGACACCCTCCCAAGGGCCGGACTCAGATCTCTCCCATTGTTCCCACTGTCTACCAAAAAAACCTCGCGTACCTCAACTCCTCCTCCACACAGCGATACCCATAATCCACATAGTCCATTCGAGCATACGTTTGTGTGAGCGATTCCCAGTCCACGGATTGTCGTCCCACAGACAGAGCAGTTGAGGCGTCGAGGAGGGGCAAACGATCTGAATAGGATCGGCCGGCAGCCTCAGAAGCTTTGAGGATCTCCTCCCGCTTTGCCTGCCTCAAGGATGACCGTTCGTTGAGCCATTGGGTGAAGTCTTGCGCGACCAGCTTCCCAAAGGCATACGGGTTGTGAAAATCGCCTCCAACGACTGCCCAGGTCGAAACCTCGGTGCGCCGGTTTGAGCAGAAATTCAACCGCCATCCCTCCGCAGGAGAGACGCGAACCACTCCGAGGTCTCTTGCCGGAATTTTCATCTCCAGGAACCAGCGATCATCGGCAACGCTAATACCGAACTCCCACGTCCCGTTCCACGCGCCGTCCATACCCGCGCCGTCATACCGGTAGCCGTCCAGCGACACGACGAACTGACAGTAGCGGCTCTTCTCCGGCGCCTGCAGGAACAGCTCGATGGACTGGCGGTCGGTGTACGTATCGGTCTTGTCCCGGAGTTCGCCTTCCTCGGTCTTCAACGGATCTTGTCGCAGCTCGGTCTCAAGTTGGCGGCAGTTGGACAAGGGAATCTCCAAGCCGAAGTACAGATTCTGGTCGTCGTAGAGAACCTTGAACCATGTGGGCGTTGGAGAAAGGAGGGACTGGTCCTTGCAGAATCTGAATCCGCCGAACCTGACAGCCTTGCTCCACGAGTCCTCCTCCAGTTTCCCGTTTAGGGTGATGCCGCCGGTTGCTCGTGACGCGAAGGCGATCCGCTCCTGGCAATCGGCGGGTACCTCCACCAGTTTGCGCTCGTCCTCCCGGACGATTCTGCCCACGAATACGTCGTCTATGAGCAACTCGTCTGAGGCCCACAGCCGCGGGTAGATGGTCGTCGGCGCTCGTCCCACCACCTGAATCCGCTCTTCGATGAGCGACCACGTATCCTTCTGGGGTTTTCCCCTCACCTCCAGGATCTGGGTTATAGCGTCGCCATACACGTGGATGTGCATCAACGACTGCCCTTCGCCTTTCGCCCAGTAGTGGACAACGTAGATGTCACCTTCCTGGGTCTGGTATGCGCTCGGGCTGCTCTCGGCCAGGTAGAACTGACCCTTCAGCCGCAAAGCCCTCTTGCCGCCGTGAACGTCGCGGTCCTCCGGCTTCATGAGCTTGCACTCGTAGAACTGAGAGAGTACCTTGGCGGTCAGAAGATTGCCTTTCTCGTTCTTGGCCAACTCCAGTCCCTTGCAACTCACGGTGAGATAGTTCCACCAACCATCCGTCGGCGAAGTCTCCCTCCATTCTTCCATGCCGCCATCCACGACGAGGTTGTCGGTTAAGTCCTCGCAGAAGCCGAGGGCACGGGTGACTAAAATCAGCATCACACAAAGCAGGCACTTCTTCACGCAAAACACTCCCATCGCTTCCTACCGCTTCTCGCGATAGGACCATCCTTTTCACCAGGCTTTGCTTTCGCTGGTCTGAAGCCGCCCTCTCCAAATGCGACCAACCTTCCAAGAAGCACGGACCAGATACTCCGTCTTGGCAATGACACAATCGAGGAGGAGATACTAACGACTCTCATTGCGACCCATTCCGTGCATCAGTCCTCCCCGCTCAGAAATCGTCTCATCATGGTGTATGCTCGTTAGGATCGAAAAGGCACTCATTGAACTCCGTGATAGCGGCGGCGGAACTGTTGCGACGTTCGTATGTCTGAAGGCGTGGTTGCAGTAGCCCATGTGGTCGTGGAATCACTCTTTTCGCGAGATGACAATCAACCCTCCTCACCAACAAACAGAACCCTCCCTGACCTTGCGCCCCCAGGTACAGGGAACAACTTCTCTGAGCCTGCGGAACGACCTTGCAGAGCTCGACACTTTGGCCGAGGCCCTTCGGGAGTTCGGCCACCGTCACGGTCTCTCTTCACGAGTAGTCTTCGACCTCAACCTCGCGCTCGAGGAAGTCATCACCAACGCCATCAGCTACGGATTCAATGATACGGACTCTCACACCCTCCGAGTTGAATTGTCTCTGGAGGACGGTCAGGTGACCGCAGTCGTAGAGGATGACGGGCTGCCGTTCAACCCCTTGTCCGTCCCCGAACCCGACACCGGCACCCCTCTCGAAGAAAGAGTCGTGGGTGGACTCGGAGTCCATCTGGCACGACAGGTCATGGACAGTCTCGAGTACCTGCGGGTAGGTGAGATCAACCGGTTGGTGATGGAGAAGAAGGTAGGGTAGGGGAGACGCCCTCGGTGATAGAGTTCTGAAGTCCCCCTACCTTTCCGGGAACCGGATCTCAATCACCCGTGACCTGCCCTCAACAAACGCCGTGCCTTCGCCGTGCAGCCAGTCTCCCACGCTGCAGTAAACTCCCGCACCATACCCCGTCTCCACCCAGTTTCCCTCCGGCAACTGAACTGCGAGCGCCAGGTCTTTGATTTTGAAGCAGTCGCCTGTAGGGTTGGTCAGGACGATCCCGTTTTTCAGCCGGAGGGAAGAGAGAAGGTTCTTCGGGAGGTCGAGAACACGTTCCTGCCAGCGATCTTGCGGGGAGTCATTGAGGGGAAGCGTTCCGATCTCTTTGCCATTCAGCAATACCGGCTTCTTCTCGTATGGTCCACCTTCCGAACCGAAGACCGTGAAGTGCAGCTTCGCCGCTGTGATGCTTTTCAGGTCTTCTGCTGAGAGCACGACCGGTTTGATTTCCTCGGCAAGGTTTACGAGCTGCAGGGGCTGCACGGGAATCGTTTCGTTCTGGACGTCGGCGAAGGGAGTGGGCAACAGCGGAGACTTCACTTGCTCCGGTCTGAAGGAACCGCTCAGTGTTAACCGTCGTGAGACCAAGGAACGTTTGAGGTTCAGCCAGCAACTCGTCCGGATCCTCCGTCGCTGGAAGGGCTGCTTCGAGACCTTCTCAAGTGGGAAAGACCAGCGCACTGCATGGCTGCCGCTGGCAAGCGACACAACTCGGGCTTTCCACCCGTCGCCCGCGATCACATGGCCCGACTCGGCTTTGTCATTCACCTTCACCACCGGCAGTTCGACCCCCGGACTCATCTCCTGTCCCAGCAGGATGAGCTTGGCTGGTTCGGTCACGGCCGTGGGGATGGCAAGACGATAGGCGAACGCGACCTCGCCTTCGGTGTTCGGCTTCAACTCTTCTACTGACACAGGCTCTGCCTCTCCGCCGAAAGCTACGCGAAGCTCTGCCGAGCCAACTCGTTTTCCATCGAGTCGGGTTTCCCCGGTGCCCTTGGGGGATGTCAGACTAACCTTGCAGGAAGTGCCCGGCAATCCGAGCAGTTCACACTCAACCAGCTTCCCACCCGAAGCGGCAACACGATACCGGCAACCTTCAAGACTGATTCCTCCGTCCGGCTCGCCGCCCTTGGGGACGACTTCCATCAGGCAGACTTCGTTGCCGGAAAGCTCCAGCGGAAAGCTTCCGCCTGGACGCAACCCGCGAACAACGATCCGACGGTAGGGGTAGAGGATCTGGACATCCCACGTTCGTTTGTCGCTGGTCTCGAGACCGAGGTCTTCGGTGAGTCTCACCTTTGCCAACTGCCGCATGAGCACGGGATTGCGGACACACACGAGAAGGCGGTCCCGACTGCGATGGACATAGCCGCACACCTCGCCCTTGCCCGCGTTGCCCAGCACGAGGCGAGTGTCGAAGAGCGTCTCCTTTCTCACCTTCGCCCACTTCAGGGCCTGGGCGAGGAGTTCCCACTGCCGGTCGTTGATGAGCGAGGGTGTCAGGTATAGCTCCACCATCGTGACCCCGCGACCCAGGTGCATGACCACGTTGTCGGTCCACTTTTCCAGCGGTTCGTGTTCCCCGCCGATGCGAGCATACCGGCCATCGACGATGCCGTGATACATGAGCGATGAGGAAGGGAACTGCGCGCGCTGGGTGTGGAAGTCGGTGAAGAGGTCGGCGTCGCGGGCGTTGAGCTCCCAGTCCCGCGGCTCAAGAGCGGGCAAGCCTTTCTCGTAGGCCCAGTCGCCGCGTCCACCCATCCAGACGGTGTTGGCATGGGAGAGCCACCACGGCGACAGCCAGATGTTGCTTGTGATGTTAAGGAACATGTCGGACTTCAGGCTGCGGAGGTAGTCGAGTAAGGCAAGGTATGCGTCCACGTTCGTTTCGGTGCCGTAGAGGCTTTCAGGCAGGTGTCCATGACCTTCCGCATGGCACTCGAAGGCGTTGAAGTCGTGCTTAAAGTAGTTCATGTTGTAGTCGGTGGCATAGCGGCGCAGGACCTCCCGCAACTGCGCATTGTAGCGGGGCGCGGAGAGACAGTAGTGACCGACCCCGGTGTCCGTCTCGTAGCCGTGCTCGGAGCCCCATTTGATGTCGAGGTTGCCGGATACTGGAGTCAGCGGCATCCATAGCCCGAAACGGGTGCCGCCTTTCTGAAGCTCCTCAGCCAACGGCTTGAAGCCTTCCGGAAAGATCGACTTGTCGATTTCCCAGATCGATCGGTGGTCCTGCCAGCCGTCGTCCGGCACGAAGGCGTCCAGCTTTACGCCATGCCTGTCGGTCAAGTTCTCCTTGAAACCGTGATAGCTTTTGATGAAGTTCTCCGTGCTCATCGTCCCGCGCTGGATGTCATACCAACTGTTATAAAGGAGGAAGAATCGAGGCGCCAGACGAACGGAGGACACGTAACGTTGAAACCATTCCTCTACCTTGCCTGCGGGTGAGACGCCAAAGACCGCGGACTTGCACTCCATGAACTCCTGCGTGAGTTTGCGTCCGGGATGATGTCCCAACGTCGTCAAGCCATCGCGGCACTCGTCGTAACCGGCGGGGTATTCGAGACCGAAGAACAGGCTATCGTCGAGGTAGAGGGGTTGACCATAGCCACCGAGATCAGGCTTGGCGGACGTCCGGAATCTCTCCACTTCCACGTCCCTGAGCAGCGCTTCCCGCCCCGTCAAGGAGCGCACTGCCAACCTTTTCCGGAGAAAGAAATTCAGTGCGCCAGGTTCGTACTCCAACCGGACCTCAAGACCCGGCTGATCGCACCGCAGCAGAAAGACAAGCGCCTCCCCACCCCGAGGCAGCTTCTGTCGGGATTGCCTGACGATTCGGAAGTCCTTGGTGGTAAGCTCCGTTCTGTCACCCAGGCGCAACAGGAACTCGTCCGAATCAACTGAGGCCTGGCTTCCCACGATCCGATTCCCAAACGCGGAAGTTCTAAGGATCCCTTCCTGAATTGAAAACACCCGCGTAACAGAGCCTTTCCCCAGAACAACGTGGCGAGTCGGTTCCGAGCTCTTTGGCGCGCCATGCGCGCAGCCGGAGAGAAAAATCACCAAGGTGGCCAGCAAACCTCGATTACCCACCGTCCGGACGATTCCACCTCGGCTTCGACACACCAAAATGTCCTGCACTCTGTCTTGTGCTGTCCCTGCCTCGAAAGGTCGATGCAACCGGTGCATACTCGTGAAGGAAGAAGACACAACATTTTCACACTCCCCAGGGGGAGATCCAGAACGGGGGATACTCCGCCTTCGTGAGTATAGCGTGTGATCAAGCCCATTCATCATCATGTCGTATACAGCGTCCTCGTCTTCAGGGATCGTGCACCGTCAGGCAACCAATGATTCCTTCGCCACACGGGTCCGCCCTCCTCCTGCGACTGCGACGAACGTCTCGACGCCCACGTGGTGGTTGACCATTAAGTCAATCGGCACCACGTTGCCTTCGCTGGTCACTTCCGACATCGAGAGGCGCGGCAGCCGTCGCCGAGGGAACCAGTCCGGGGCGGTAGGTCATCCGCAGGATGTTGCTGGACGCGACCGCCTCCCCCTGGCGATAGGCGCAGACTGCGACATAGATCGTTTCACCGTGCACCGCTTCCGGCACGACGGCAACCGCCCGCTCGGTCATGAAGACAGGACTGCCCTGCTTCGCCACATCCAGATCGGGCGACTTGCCCACCACCGCGA
>JACQGJ010000552.1 GCA_016199605.1 Armatimonadota bacterium
CGACTGACCGCCATTTGGATGTCGAGCAAACCGTCATTCCCATACTTGCCGATTGGTGGCTCGGGGAAATGGTAATAGGCGCTTGGAAACATGAAGTACGAGTCTGCCGCCCAGGGATACTCCACGGCCGCCGCGTTGTAGTGATCCGAGGGCGCCGGATCCTGCTCATCGTACCCGAAGACCGTCGGTATCTCAACACTGGTGACGGGAACCTTGTCTTCTCCCCAGATGTGATAGGGCTTCACCGAGCGGTCGTAGGGCCAGGGCTTGAGTATGTCCTCCATCTCCACACGCCCCACCTTTCGCATCGGGTTCCAGACCCGCAGGTAGGCAACGTACTTGCGAAGCCGTGTATCCCATGCGGCCTGGTTCGCGGTGTCGGGAACGAGAGGGAAAACGCGGTCACTCGAGGCTTTCCATCGGAGACCGTCCGGGGACGTGTAGACGTATAACCCTCCACGCTCGGGGTCCGGCCAGTTCAGGACGCACAGCGCCTTGAATCGAGCGTCGGGCTTGCCGTTCGGATCGAAGAACACCGTCGCTTCGCCCACGTCGCCAAACAAGATGTTGTTCGCTTTCGAGCCTTGGAACTCGACGAGTCCGAGGTTGGGCTTGCCCCAGTGTTCTCCGTCCTTCGACGTGGCGAGACAAACGAAGGCCCCCGCCTCTTTCGAAGTGGCCCGGTAGTACACACGATACTCGCCTTCGAACTCAAGAACACTGCTGCAGAACCCAATCTCCGAAGATTCCCACGGTTGGTCAGGCAAGACCACAGGACCCAGGCGTCTCGGGCGGTTCATCATTAGAGACACGTTCTTCTTCGCCTCCATGAACCGCTCGTCGATGAAAAGCTGCTTGCTGCTGCCAACCTCCAGAGGGGCGGCAGCGGGGAGCCTGGGCAAGAGATCCTCGTCACCGTGGAACTTGCTCGAAAGGGCTGGCTGTTCGTCCTTCATGATTCCTCCAATCTCCTCCTGTGAGAGTGCGCGACCCCAGAGCCGCAACCCGGCCATTGTCCCTTTGAAGTAGCGCTTTTGCTCAGGGCTTACCCCCAGGCCAATCCGCATCGGGGAGGCACTTTCGCTCAGCGATCCGAGGTCAGCCTTTTCCCGGAAAACGCTCTTGCCGTCCAGGTAGAGCCAGGCAGTCTGTCCGGCCTCGGAATACACGAGAGCCACATGATGCCACTGGCCGACAGAGATCGGGGTTTTCACCGTCTCATACAGGGACTGACCCGCTTTCGAGCCCAGGAGGTGCAGGAGGAACTGCTGTTCCGTTGGATAGACCAGCAGACGAAAGGCGCCGTCTTTCACGGCAAGGGCACTTGGGTTGCCTCCCGGTGTCGAGTCTGTGTTGAACCAGCAGTCGAGGCTGAACTCGCCACCAAGCCGGAGGTTCTCCGCCTTCCGGATTTCCACGTATGTCTGCTTCCCGTCGAAGCGCAGACCGTTTCGATGTCGATTACGGACCCACACCGGCGACGTGATCTGCCCTTGATAGTCAGGGGACGCGGCGTTCCTCAGCACCATGCCTTCGCCTTCGTCAAAGTGGTAGTCCAGCACTTTGTCCTGCAAAGAATGTCCGGTCATCGTGCAGCATAACAGGATGGATATTGACAGCAGTAAACCGCGCAACAACTCATTTCACCTCCGAGGCAGTCGGAGTCTACTACTTTCCCCACGATCTTGCAACCGGTGAGGAAGAAGCCAGAACGCAGGAAAAAAGTTTGCAGTTTAGGAGGGAGGGTGAGGCGGTCGGCGAAAGCATGGAACAGAAAAGTCCGAACGGTTCATCGCTTGGAATCTGCACGGACAGGTTCCCAATCCGGGTTGGGGAGATGTAATGAAGTTGACACGGCTGTCATTGGTTTTTGCCACGTTTGTGTTGTTACACAACGCGGGAGGGTGGGGCGATTCCGAAGAGGAAGCCCGGCTCCTTGCTCCGCGCGTAAACGTATACGCCATCAAGCACCAATTGCTGGGGATAGGGCTGCCCGCTGTGAGGCCGCTCTTCGATCAGGTTGCCAGTAAGACGCCTGTGGTCGCCTTCGAAGCTCGCAGCGCCCTTCGTTGGATTGTCTACGACGTCCGGTTCTCCGCGGCGAAGACGGAAGCCATCGTCCACGTCGCCATCGAGAAGCTCACCAGCAAAGAACCGTCCCTTCGGCAATACGCAGCGGAGCTACTCGGGTTCATCGGTCACGCGGACTCTGCGAGTCCGAAGGATTCCGCGGCGAAACTTGCGCCTCTGCTGTCCGACCCGGACGCGGGCGTCCGGTCTACCGCCATCCTGTCTCTGGAAAAAATCCCCGGACCCTCTGCCACTGATACTCTGGCGAAAGCACTCCCCTCAGCCCAAGCGGAAACGAAGGTTGCTCTTCTGCAATCGTTGGGAAGGCGACGGGATCCGAAGGCTCTGAAGGTCCTTCAATCCTCCACAAAGGATGCCTCCGAACCGGTCCGGCTTGCCGCTATCGGAGCCTTGGGGATGGTGGCGAACACGGCCGGATTGTCCGCCTTGGAGGCCGTGACTCGCAAGGGATCGGCCCTGGAAAAGGAAAAGGCGCTGGTGTCCATGCTTGGAATCGCAAACGGGATGGATCCCCGAAAACAAGCCAAACAAGCGGAGTCCCTCTGCATGAGAGTCCTGCAATTGACAGGAGACGAGGAAACGCGCGTCGAGGGGCTGCGCGTTTTGTCCCGGTTTGCGGGACAGGATTCCGTGGGACTCGTTTCCGGTCTTATGAAAGGGGCCTCGCCGAGAGCGCAGATGGAAGCGGTGAACACCTTGCGCGCCACGTCTGGCAAGTCGGCAGAGGAGGCGTTGTTGGCGGCGGTTGCCAGCGACAACCCGGATTTGCAGTATGCCGCCATCGAGGCGCTGGGCGAGCGCGGGGATCGTTCGGCGGTTCCTGCGCTGGTATCGGCAGCGGGGGACGAGAATGAACGAGTGCGGTGCGCCGCGGTGGAAGCCTTGGGACGACTCGGAGATGCCGCGGCACTGGAGGCTATCGCCGGTGCGTGGGAGAAGGGCCCCGGCAAGGTGAAGCAAGCCTCGGTCGCGGCCTGCCTCGAGATCGCCAACAGTCTCCTTGCCAAAGGCGACAAAACGAAAGCAAATGTTGTATTCCAGCAAGTGGAGGGTCGAGCCACGACGGAGTCCGACCGGATCGCGGCGATTGACGGTATCGGACGATCCGGGCTCGCGGACTCTCTTGGCAGGCTCGAGCCGTTGATTAAAGACAAGGGCGCCGTGCGAGAGGCTGCAATCAAAGCC
>JACQGJ010000551.1 GCA_016199605.1 Armatimonadota bacterium
TATTCCTCAAAGCTCCCTTCTTACTGTAATGCCCATCTCATCTCAGGTCGCGAAACGTACTCAACTCGATATTCTGCTCGAAAAGAACGACCGGAACCGTCTCCGTCAGGATTCCTTGCTGAAAGTCCAGCAAGTCAGTTCGTTTGATAAGAGGAGATTCATCAAGCTAATCGGAAGAGTAGACCCACAGATTATGGGGGCCACGGATGTCAAGATCAAGCAGTTCTTGTTCGGTGCTGAACCAGTCGGAAACGAACCCACGTCAGAAATGGATGACTCCGGCCCCGCAACCGTCGAATCTTGCAGCTCAGAACCGACCCCGGCATTCCCAACTGGTCATGATGATCAGACCTGCGTCATGGAGGGTGACGATAACGGCGAAGGACCACATAGCGAAGGGACTTCAGTGTGATGTGACTGGCAGAGAAGTCAAAGGAAGAAGCCACTGACGGAACGGAAAGCCCCATCACCATCTGCGTCCACCGCGGCGCGTCGGGCACCGGTCCAGGGAAGCAACACCGGGTGAACCTCGAACTCTGGTCGCCCAACGTGACGCTGAAGCCGGGGGAATCTGTGACGATTGAGCATGGGTATGAGGTGACTGCATCTTTCTCCCCAGGATAAATCCAGGGGCAAGCGTTCAAGCAAGCTAAAGCAAGCTGCGAAACGGCCCGAGGACTGAGCTTGCTTCAGCCTGCTTCCGCGAATAGCATGATGCTTTAGCCTCATGGAGAGAGTTGAATGGAGAGGATATGCGACTGATGATGATTCTTCCAAGTCTGTCCACAGTCTCTGTCACTTGGGCGGCGAATCTGGGTGAGCCACGAGGTTGCGGTCCCGTGGACTTGGTGGTTAGCGTTCGTTGGCCCTCCGTGAATTGGCTCTGGGTATCGAAGCACTGGAACCCTTTGTCCGCCATGAGCCGCTCTACCGCGTCCACGAATGCGTCTTCGGCGTGCTGGCGCTGGAGAGTGCGCCGGTGGATCCGAGGTTGTGAGGTGTAGAGGGTCCTCTCTACTTTGGCGAGACGGGGCAACCCGAGTTGAACGTTTTCGTGGCAACGCCTGGCTGACTCGCTCAGTATGAATTCCACAACGCAAGTTGGTAAACAATGAGCCAAGTTGCCGAAGTCGCGACCAGGGATCGGAAAGAACGCGGGCTTATGCGTGTGCTGTTTGGAGGCCTTTTCTGGGGACTCTTCTTCAGCACCTTCCCGGTGCTCGAAGTTGTGTTCCTGGGCGCCATCGTGTGGATCCCCGTGTATGTTTATCTTGAATGGCGGCGAGCAAATCGTTACGGATTTCTGCCCGGCGTGTTTGTTCAACCGATCGTCACGGCCTTCGTCGTGTGGGGTGCAGCTCGTGCCCCAGTGAAGTGGGAGGATCGGTGTCAAGTTGGCCCTTTCCCAAGATCGGAAATGACCCTCCGTGAATTGCCGAAACCTTTGGGGGACAGTCGTCAAGCACGGTTCCCGAGTGATCGACTTGACGATCGGGTTCGACTTCCAAAACGTCGAATGAGTTTCAAGGAGTTCGCCCAGGAGATTGAAAGGCAAACCGGCCTCAAGTTGGAGGTGCGTTACTGTGGAACCGGAACGACCATACTTTGGGGCGCGTCTCCAATGAGAGTGGATGTCAGTGAACAATCGCGCAGAGACGAGAAGCAACCAAGGAAACCCTTTAGTGAGGCAAGGCAACAAGCGAGCTCGGGCAAGAGGGGGAGCATCCTTTCCTCCTGTGGTTAACGCGGCGTCCTGCGGCGAAAGAAGGACTCGATTCCTGATTCTGAATGGAGAGGATATGCGACTGCTGATGATTCTTCTAAGTCTGTCCACAGTCTCTATCACTTGGGCGGCGAACCTGGGTGATCCACGCGACCTCACGTTCACCGCAACCGTGGACGGGACCACCCAGAACTACGTGGAAATGCTGCCGGAGCACTTCGATGCCGCGAGGGAACACCATGCGCTCATCGCACTGCACGGACACGGTTCCGACCGCTGGCAGTACGTTCGCGATCCACGGGACGAATGCCGTGGAGTGAGGGACGTCGCGGCAGAATACGAGATGATCTTCCTCTCCCCCGATTACCGGGCCACGACTTCATGGATGGGACCGAAGGCGGAAGCGGACGTCGTCCAGATCATTGCCGAGGTCAAGAAGAGACACCAAATCGGCAAGGTGTTCCTCGCCGGAGGATCGATGGGAGGTTCCTCCGTACTCACCTTCGCCGCGTTGCACCCCGACCTCATCGCCGGAGTCAGCAGCCAGAACGGCACGGCAAACCATCTGGAATACGAGAACTTCCAGGAGGCCATCGCCGCTTCCTTCGGTGGGACTAAGGCAGAGATTCCGGAGGAGTACAAGAAACGCAGCGCCGAATACTGGCCTGAGAAGTTCACGATGCCGCTCGCTCTGACGGTCGGAGGGCAAGACGCCTTGGTCCCGCCGCAGAGCGTCCTGCGCCTTGCGCACATTCTTGAGAAACTGAATCGGAGGGTCTTGCTGATCTGCAGGGAAAACGGCGGCCACAGCACGGATTACGCCGACACAACAGAGGCGCTGGAGTTCGTCCTGCGCAATGCGCTGAGGCTGCCTGCGCAGTAACGCGCGTCGGGCAAACCGCGAGTCTGGAACGGGTGCGGTCTTGTCTCAAGCTGCTCCCCAAAGTTATGATGGGACCCGTTACCGTCCGGGCCGGCAGCGCGGGGCGAAAGACGCCCCGGAGATTGTCGGCAATTCCATCGAGAAGTTGGCAAACATGAGTCCTGTGGATACCGAAGAGGCGCCTGCGGAGCACCCGAGCGAATCCCCCTCCGCCCTCACTCATCGCGACCGCTTCTGCCGATTGTATGACTTCCAGCAAGTGGACCGACCGGTCAGATGGGAAGCCGTCGTATTCTGGTCGCAAACGGTTGAGGAGTGGAAAGCGGCGGGAGGTCTACCCGAAGCGGTGGACGTAATGGAACATTACGGCTTCGAGCCTCGACCAACTGTTCCCGGAGCGACCGGCTTTACCTCGATGCCTTTGTCGGGGCCTCCCGTTCAATCCCGTATGGCTGAAGACGAAGGTTTGACCCAGATCTGGGAGAACGACCTCGGACAGGTGTGGCGCATTCGGTGTGACGGTGGAACGAGTATGCCTCAATGGCTCCGGTTCCCTGTGGAGTCTCATCAGGACTGGTTGACCAAGATCAAACCGCGACTGAATCCTCGAGAGCATGACTACGGAACGCTCGAGCAGGATGCGGAGAGTTTCAGAACAAACGA
>JACQGJ010000521.1 GCA_016199605.1 Armatimonadota bacterium
AAACTATCCAGGCTTGTTGAGTCAGGAGGACCCCTTCCTACACAACTCCTGAGGTCCCTGACGCACTTCCCCGGAAGCGTAAACCTTCCGCGACACTCGCCACCTGACTCCGTCAGCCACCCATCACCGGCAATGAAACGGTGAAAGTCGTCCCGTGTTCCAGTACGCTGTCAACCTGAATGTTCCCCTTCAGGCCCAGGGCGATGTCCCGGCAGATATACAGGCCCAATCCTGTGCCCTTGCCCTGGTCTTTGGTGGAGAAGAACATGTCGAAGATATGGGGGAGGTTCTCTGAGGGGATACCCGGCCCGGTATCTCTGATGCAGACCTGCACGGTATCGTCCCGGAGTAGCGATCGAATCTCCACTTCGCCGCCGTCCGGCATCGCCTGGATCGCGTTAATCATCAGGTTCATGAAAACCTGTGAGACTTGATTGGGCGTCGCCACCACATAGGGCTGAGGAACGCAGTAGTTCCTGCTCACCGTGATCTTGTTCCGCATCGCTTCACGCTCTACGAGGGACAAGACTCGCTCGATCGCGTCGTGGAGGTCCAGGGGCATGGCTTCGCCATCATCCGGTCGGGCGAAGTCGAGGATGTTGCGCAGGATCTTCTGGCACCGGAGGGTGTTCTCCTCGATCAACTTCAAGTCGTGGGAAATCTGGCTGCCAGGTGACGCGCTTTCGAGAGCAAACTGCGTGTATCCGAGAATCCCCGTGAGGGGGTTATTGACCTCATGAGCGATGGCTGAAGAGAGGATCCCCAAAGCGGCCCGTCTTTCCGCTTCAATCAGCGTGGCTTGCAGTCGACGATTCTCTGCGTGCAGGCGTTTCCTCTCGAGCGCCTGTCTCACTTTGAGCAACAGCAACTGGTAGACATCGACGTCTGGGGTGTTCTTCTCGACGTAGGTATAGGCGCCGAGCTCCATCGCTTTGGCGGCGTTCTGTAGATTCCCGTAGGCGGTCAGGATGACAATCTCGGTTGACGGGGAGTGCTGCTTGGAAAGTTGGAGAATCTCGATCCCGCTTTCGTCCCGGTCCATCTTCATATCGACGACAATCACGTCGAAGTGGTCGGCCTGCACCATCTCCCTCGCCTGCGTTTCGCTTGCGGCCTCGGCGACGTGCCAGCCTTGTCGTTCCATGACCCAGCGTACATTGTCACGTACGACCTCCTCATCGTCCACTATCATAAGCTTCGGCGTTTCCAAAAGGTTCTCTCCTCTACCTTACATTACATTAGATTGACACTGGCAAGATCACCAGGAAATCGGCGCCTTTCCCGGGCTGACCCAGTTCCTTGATCCTGCCACCATGAAGCTCCACGTACTTACGAACGATGGCAAGGCCCAGACCGGTGCCCGTGCCTCGGGTCGTAAAGAAGGAATCGAAAATGTGCCTTTTGTTCTCAGGCGGAATGCCTGGTCCCGTATCGGCAATGTTAACGCAAACGGCCTTCCTGTCCAGAGGGAGTTCAAAGTGGTCGAGTTGTTCAGGTGTGGCCATGGTGACGGCAAGAGTCAGCGTCCCCCCCTCGACCATGGCCTGGGTCGCATTTTCGAGGAGCTCTCCGAAGATCTGCTCGAGACGATCCGGGTCCGCGAGGATCTCCGGCAACCCCGGTGGCAATTTCTTAACGACCTTCCAGCGCCCCGCACCCTCCGCCAAAGGAACGGATAACCTCTCGAGCAAACCACTCAAGTCCACCGGAGACCGCTTGAGCTGATCGGCGCGGGAGAAGTCCTTGAACTCCTGGATGATCTGCTTCATAGTGTTCGTCGTGTGCTGGGCTCTGGAGACGGCAGAGGAGAGGCTCTCCAAATCGAGGGCAGGCTCGGCAAGCAGCTCCGGCATTCGTCGGAGGTACCCCTCCAAGCCAAAGAGAGAGTTCCCGATCTTATGGGCGGCTGCGAAAGCGATACCGGACCAGGCCAATTCTCTCTCAGTACGGATTCTTTCCTCGTTGAGCCGGGCATTCTCCAGGGCGATTGAGGTCGGGCCAGCGAGAGCGGCGATGAACTTCAGATCATTGGCTATGAAGTCCTCTCCACTCAATTTGTCCGTTGCCACGACCACTCCGAGGATCCGTTCATTCGTCCTGAGAGGAACGGCAACGACAGATCCAATCGTGGCCGATCCGACAAGCCCCTGGACCGGGTCTCCCTTAAGGTGGTTCTGGATGACACCTTCGCCTGTCGCTGCGACCTGTCCGATTAGCCCTTCACCCAGGCCCACGCGAAGCCGCTCAAAAGGTTGAGTCTCGTTACCCACCACACGCTGCATAACCAGGCGTTCGCGTGTTCCATCCACCAGCAGGAGGAAAGCCCGTTGAGGCCGAAGCATCTCCACGACTTCCTGCAGGATCATTTCACAGATTCTTTCCACGGCCGTCTCGGTGCCGACCGTCTGGCTCATGCGATAGAGCAGCGTCAATTCATCGTAGGTGGAGATCAACTCGGTTACGGTGTCGGTCAGCTCAAAGCTCGAGGAGGCAATCTCCTCGCTGAGGGCAGTCAGCAACCGTACCACCCTCTGCAACTCCAGAGGGCTGAGCACCTTCACCCTGTCCAACGTTTGCACCAACTCCGGGGACCGCGTCACCCCCAGCGTCTCGATGATCGTATCGAGCCGAGAGTCCCCGTCGGGAGAATACGCGGTCATCAGGATGGGGAACACGCCCACGGCTCCGATCAAGATGTTCTCAATCCGCAGGGGACAGAGGATTTTGCCCAGGCCGAGGTAGCAGTTCTTGACCACCGGCTCACGGAAGGTCTGAAGCTCGATCATGGTCGCCCGATGGTAATCCTGGCACCCCGCAAGCCCTGCCTCTAAACCGTGGAGGAGCTCGCAGGCACTGCACTCCGGGCCGTTGTGCTGAACGATCCGTCCCTCGTGGTCGAGCAGCCAAACCGGAAGATCCAGAGCAAACGCGATGCTTTCCAGTAATCTCCCCAGATGCTGGAACACTCGACGAGTTGCGTATTGATGAGAACTGCTCAGACTTGACACGGTCTACCTCGCTTGATGTTTGCGGTCAGCTACTTCAGGTGCTTCTGGACCCGTTCAAGCAACTCCGAGGAATTGAACGGTTTGGTCATATAGTCGTTGGCGCCGGCTTGAGCGGCCATCTCGCGGTCCTGGACTTCCCCTTTAACCGACAGCATGATGACGGGAATGTCCCGCGTCCGCGCATTGCCCTTGATGGCGCGGCAGACCTCAATCCCCTCCGTGGGATGCCGGTGAGGCAACTCGTCTTCTCGGTGAGGCGAGATGATATCCAAGATGATCAACTCCGGCTGGACGCTCTCCGCCAGCTCAATCGCCTGCTCACCGGTCTCTGCCGTGACGACGTCCAGACCAGATCTCTCCAGCACCAATCTTACCCCGTGACGGACGTGAGGCTCGTCATCAAAAACCAGGATACGTCTGCCCTGCAGGTTGTCTTCCATTAGACTCTCTCCTTCTCCATGTCGCCTTCGCCCACCGGAGTTTCCGCCAGGGGCAAGGCAAAAGAGAACCGACTTCCCTTGCCGACCTGGCTCTCAAAAACGATCTTGCTGCCGTGGAGCTCAGCGATGTGTTTGACAATGGTCAATCCAAGTCCTGTCCCGACGACGCTGCCGGGAATCGATCCATCTCCCTGCCAGTACCGCTCGAGAATATGCTTCTGGGCCTCCGACTGAATGCCCCGGCCCGTATCCCGAACAGTGATAACGACGTGGCTCGGCGATCCCGAGGACCTTTCCCGACGCTCAAGAGAGAGGTCCACTTGACCTCCCGGATAGGAAAACTTCAAGGCGTTGTCCACGAGGTTAGTGATCGCTTGCTTAATCAGGTCTTCATCGGCCAGAACTAAGGGAAGTCTCTCCGGCGCTACTACTTTCAGGGAGATACCTCGCTTTTCCGCCTGGGACCGGAACAGGGAGACTACCTGCCCCGCAATTTTGACGAGGTTAGCCGGCGTCTTGTTGGCGCTCAGCTTCCCGGCCTCGATCTTTGAGGTCATCATGACCTTGTCGACGAGGCGGGTGTACCGCTCGGCTTCTTCTTTGATGATCCCCAGCAGCTCTGCCTGCTCCTGCGCCGGACGGTCTCCTTCCTGCAGAATCTCCGTAAAGAGGAGAATCGAGGTCAAGGGGGTCTTCAATTCGTGCGCCAGCGTGCTCATCAACTGGTTCTTGAGCTGGTCTTCCTCGCGCAGTTGCTCCATCAGCATCATGTTATGGATGGTCCGGGCCGACTGTTCCGCCAGCGTCCGGAGGAACCAATCATCCTCGGCAGTAAACGGAACTGCCTCCGTTGGCCGACGGACTCGCATAATCCCGATCGTCTCCTCGTCAATCTTCATTGGGGCTCCCAGGAAGTGACAAACGATCCCTGAAGGGTGGCCGTTGCCGGCCCAGGCGTGCTCGTCGGAAGCCGATTTGTCCGTTCTCGAACCACTCATCGAACGGTTCCCGGGGACAAGGGAGAAATCGGTCTGGTCCTGTGCGGCGCTGAGTCTCAGGGGCTGCCCTTCCTGTGCGATCCATCCCGCAAGCCCGGATCCCGACTCAATGTAGGTCTGCCACGCGCAGTCCTGCGGCAGTCCGCGGGTGGCCCGCAGAATCCACCGGGGCCTTGCCTCGCCGTGGCTCTCGGCGTCTTCCTGAGCTTTGAGGAAAATCGAACACTCCTCGGCTCTGAGGTGACGAGACGCCGCCTCCACCAATCGATCGAGGTGCTCGTCGACGCTGATGTTGGCCCGCCCCAGCCCCGCGAGGTTACACAAAGCTGACATGCGTTCGGCAAGCACCTTTGAACGCTGAGTCTCTTCTTGCGCTTGCCGGAAAAGTCGGGCGTTTTCGTAGGCGATGGCTGCATGGTTCGCCAGGGCGGCCAAGGTTTCGAGGTCTTCGTCCGAAAAGGCTTTCGGCTCCGTCGACTCAAGCAGGAGCACTCCTAAGACCCTATCTTCGATTTTCATCGGGGCAGCCAGAACCGCTCGACTCGTGGGGCTGAGAGGTCCCGGAAAGCTCTGTGACTGTGGGTCGGAGGTGAGAGAGGCGTCGCCCAAACACAGCGGCTCACCCATCCTGGCAACGTGGTCAAGGACGCTTTCCATTGACGCAAGGGATTCCGTGGACTCGCCGGGGCCAGGCCCTACGGTTGCTGTGATCCGACACCCCTCGTCTTCGAGCAGCGCGATGCAGCCTGCGATGGGGAACGGTTCCGCTGTCGCTTCCGTTTCGATGGGTCTCACGAGGTCCACGGCCTTGGCCAGGATCAACTCCAGCAGGGCCTGGAGATCACACGGTGAGCAGATCGCATTCTCGATCTCCTCGAAGGCTCTGAGCGTCCGGATACGATGTTGCAGTTCAGTCTTCATTTCTTCGACTCCATACAGACCTGAAAACGGATCGCGATGGGATCTTCGGTGCATCCGGTCAAGACGATTCACAAGGGCTCTCGCCATTCCGCCCTGGACCGTTTCAGTCAGGCGAAGGACCTGCTCCTCCCCCGGAAACCGAGAGCGCCTCGGTCTCTCCGGCTTATCTGCGGGGGGAAAATTCGCCAGATATAGCAGACCGACCGTGGCTTCGTTCCACGTCAGCGGAGTGATGAGAAAGGAGAGCGCTGACAGGCTGTCCATCACAGGTGACCCGAGGGCTGGATCCACCGAACCTTCCTTGCACTCCACAACAAGGGGTTGTTGCCGCTCGATCACGCTCCGCTCGATACAGTCTTCGCGGAGGAGGTAAGCGCCCTGCAGATTGAAGCAGTTCTCGCACCCCTCGGCGGCAACGACGCGCAGTCCCGTCTCGGAGGTCGCCAGCCGCTGTCTTGATG
>JACQGJ010000522.1 GCA_016199605.1 Armatimonadota bacterium
CGCGCTGGATGCCGTGGGCGAAGACTATCTGCTGGAGGTGTGGGTGGGCGTTCCGTTCTTCGATTACATCGCCACGAGTCGGGAAGGTGGATTGGAGCAGGGCGTCTACGACCTCATCGAGCACAAGGCTTTCTTCGAGGAACTCCATGAGGTCTATGTCGACTACATGCGACGAATGGCGCGGGAGACTTTCAAGCACACGACCGCGGAGTCGGTCTGCATCGGTTGTGCGTGGTCGTGTGTGTCGCTTGCAGGTCCGGCGATTTGGCGACGCTGGGACAAGCCGGTGATTCGCGCCGTCGCCGATGAAGTGCACGCCGCGGGCAAGTTGTTGCACGTCCATTTCCACGGACACTGCCGGGAGGTGCTGCACGACCTCGCAGAGTGTGGCGCGGACTGCATTTGTCCCTTCGAGCGACCACCGGGAGGTAACATCACCGACCTCGCGGAAGTGCGCTCGATTTTAGGGGATCGAGTGACCATGAACGGAAACGTCCACACCGTTGAGACCTTGATCCGAGGAACTCCCGCCGACGTGGTTGCTGAGGTGGAAGAGATCTTCGAGCAGTGGGGGCCCGATCGCCGCCGCCTGATTTTGGGAACGGGGGACCAGGTGGGAGTGGAGACGCCGGATGAAAATATCTATGCAATGATCGAGGCGGGGAGGAGGTTGGGGCAGTGGACTGTTTGACCATTGCGCCTGCTACGCTGCAGGGGCGCGTGCGGCGATTTCTGGGGCCTTCACAGAGGAGGGTACCGTTGCTTATGAACAGGACATGTGTGGCTCTGTGGATGGCCGCCTCAGCGTGGTGGACGACGGGAGTGGCGAGGTCTGAGGGGATAGCACTGGAGGAGTTCGAAGACGCGCCGGCGTTGGCCCAGTGGGAGCTCCTTCTGGGAGCTCAGGCCTCAATCGAAACCCGTGCCCCCTATGTGAGATCGGGCCGAGGTAGCCTCAAGCTGATCCTTCCGATAAACCGAAACGTCTGGGATGAATGGAACGGGATAGCCAACTACAAACTGCAAGTGACCCTGGCCCCCTCCTGCATCTCTCTCTGGGTGTTCCCTGTAAACACAATCGCCATCAGCCTATTTGCCTGGGACGCAGACGGGACTTACGCCGACTGGAGTATTCCCAACCTGAAAATGGGGGAGTGGAACCAGGTAACGTGCTTCGTGAGAGACGCCGCTATTTCCCCGGTCAAAGAGAATTCGAACCGAGAACTCGATGACATACGAGGGATCAATATCGGCGAGCACAAACTTACTACTTGGGTCGGCGTCCGCGACCCGTCCAAGCCTGTCGTTTGCTACATCGATGACCTTCGCGCAGTGAGCTTCGACAGGGATGTAACGGGGGAGTCTCGTGGGTCGAAACAGCCACGCGTTGATGTAAAAGCGATCCAGGGAAAACGAAGGAACGTCGAATCAAAGTGCGCGGCTCTAAGGAAACTGATCGCAGGGAAGAAGAAGGAACTTGGAGAGGCAGCCTACGGGCGAGCCGCTCTGGCCGTCGCAGAGCGGTTCCTGAGGATAGAGTCCCCCGACAAGGTGTCGCAGAAGAAGCTCACGGAGGCCCGCGTTGATCTGGACAGGTGCTCGCTCATCTTGGAGGAAGCGATTGCCGACCGGAAACGAGGAAAGGACCTCAAGGTCCCGGTCAGAGACATGAGGAACATCACTGTGAGAGGAGCCAACTTCCGCTCGAAAGACAAGCCGCTGATGATGCTTGGTCCCGTCGGGTGGAGTGAGATGTGGGAGGAGATAAGGGGCGTCGAGGAACTGGGGTTCAACGTAATCGATGATGAAACGGCCGGGACCATCGGGAAATTCCAGGCGACGATGCAAGCCCCCGGCACTTTCGGCGTGCAAGACTCCTTTTTCGACAAGGAGAGGGCCTACCCTCTCTTGAACGGATGGAAACTGCTGGTGGACCGGGGCACCAAGCTGGCGCTCTGCTTCAACCCCGAGAGATGGTATGTGCCTGCCTGGTTGCACCAGGTTCATCCCGAGTTGAAACCCGATGGAACCTGGAGGGGCGAGGGGTTCAGAGATTACCCGCAGGAATCTCCCGCGATTCGGAATCTGTTGCAGAAGTACTACCAGGGCATTATCCCCCTGACGAAGAGCTCTCCATCGTTGCTGCTGTACTGGTTGACAAACGAGCCTACCTATTGGAGTCACACTCCCCGTTACCTTGATCTTTTCCGCCAGCACCTGCATGAGAAATACCGTTCGGTGGAAGCCCTCAATGAGGTGTGGCGCACCGGTTACGGGGATTTCGAGAGGGTGAACTTCCCCGGCAAGGAAAACCAGGCTGCCTGGTATGACTGGAACGAGTTTCACTTTCAGGAGGTAAGTGGCTTCTTTGCCTGGCAGCGGTCACAAGTGAAGAGTCACGCTCCAGGGGCTCTCACCTCCAACAAACCGATCGCCGAGCATCTTTACATGGAGGCCTTCACCGATGCCGTAGGTATAGACTTCGAGGGGCAAGCCATGCTTTACGACGTGCCTGGTTGCGATTCCTCTGTCCATTACAGTTTCCAGAACCCAACCGGCTGGTTAGTCCGGTCCGGTGTGTTGTTATACGATTTCTGGAAATCGGTCGCGCCGGAAAAGCCGTTGGCAAACCTCGAATTCCACTTTCTCGAGGCAAACCCCCCGATGGAATACTCCGTCGACAGAAACGAAACCATGAGGTATGTTCAGTCGGCGCTATGGCAGCAATACCTGCATGGGATTAGACTACTCACGTTCTGGTGGTGGCGCGACAGCAAGAACTCCGGCAGATATAGCCCAGTCACAGGTCAGCCAACGGCGCTATATGCCACAGCGAAAGCATCCCTCGATCTCCGCAGGCTGGCCGATCACCTCTCTCTCTTTCCCCCACGACCCGAGGTAGTAGTGTACTACTCCAAACCGTCGCTGTTCCTAAACGGTCCTTCTCACATGGGTACTTTGACCGATGTCTACACAGGATTGTTCTTCCTGGATAACGCTGTCGGGTTTGTGACCGACAAGATGATACTCGAGGGATTGGACAAGAAGGTGAGAACGGTCGTCATCCCGGAAGCGACGCACGTCTCAGAAGAGGTTTACCGCGTGTTCGTGGAGTTCGCCCAGCAGGGAGGGCGGTTGGTTGTCGTCGGATCCTCCTCGTTTGGGTATGATGCGACGAACCGGCAACGAGACACCTCCGAACTGAACGCAATGAGAAGGGTGCGATGGACCGAGACCGGTAGAAGCGCACAGGAGTATTGGCGAACTTTCCATAACCTCCTGAAGGAAGATCGCGTCAGGAGACCAATCCAGATCACCGACGCCAGAGGACAACCGGTCTGGGAGATTGAGTCGAGAACAGTGGAACGAGGCGGGAAGTACGTGACCTACCTGATTAACATGAGCAGGACCCCGAAGAAGGTTTTTCTCAAGGCAAACGGCCCAGTTTGTCGAATCGTTGATCTGATTGCCGAGGCGTTGGTTCCTTATAGTTCGTTCGTAATGCAACCGTTCGAGGTCAAGTTCCTGGAGATTACACAATGAAGTCGACGCATCCTTGCACAATCACTGACCGCAAGACCATAGTGACAGGTGGCGGACACTTTCCGGTCCTCATCCGTCTGCAAAACGGGGAGTTGCTGTGCGCAGTTCGGGGCGGGTTCGCGCATATTCTGGGCGAGGGGCGTCTCGATGTGATTCGCTCTGCCGATGAAGGTCAGACGTGGTCCTCTCCCCGGACGGTCGTGGAGGTGCAAGGGAAGGACAACCGCAACCCGGCGATGGGTCAACTGGCTGACGGAACAGTGGTGCTCGCCTACGGCCGCTACGATCTGCAACAAAGACGTTGGGAAGGGGTCTGGGCAATCAGATCGCGTGACCACGGTCGTAGCTGGGACGAGCCGACGCTGGTGTCCCCGCACTCCCCGGAAGGTGGAGGGTCCCCCTATGGAAAGATTGTGCAAGTGGCCGATGGCACAGCCTTGCTTTCTCTCTATTCCAGCGACGATCTGCGCGCCCTTCCTATCCTGCATGATGGGATAGAGCGGGCGTGGGTGGCGCGTTCCACTGACGGAGGTCGCACATGGGGAGACGCCTCCCTCATCGCCGAGGGCTTCAATGAAGTGGGTTTAGCTGTGGTTGGGGGCCGTCATCTGCTGGCCGCCCTTCGCCGCAGCCCCGGGCCGGAATACGACAGCTTGTGGATTGCGACCTCCGATGATGGCGGAAGGAATTGGGCTGCGCCCAGACAGATCACCCAGCAGGGCGAGCATCCGGGAGATCTGGTCCTATTACGTGATGGACGTCTGATATTGACATACGGGGTCCGCCACGATCCAGACGAGAGATTCGTGGGTTACGACTGCGAGGACCCAACTGTTCACCAGATGGGGGTGGAGGCGCTGGTCAGCAGCGACGGTGGCGCAACGTGGCCGACTATACTGGTCCTCGATCACACCGCCCCCAACTATGATTGCGGCTATCCGAGCTCGGCGGAGCTTGAGGATGGACGGATTCTGACAGTTTACTATGTGGTGACAGGGAAGGCCGACTACGACCTTGCCGGAACTACAACTCGAATGGTCTGTTGGAGCACGCGGACAAGTTTCCCTGATGGCAATGCATCAGGCAACGCGTGAAGCACAATGAAGCAAGCTGGGAAGTAGCAGATGCGAAGATACAGGGAAGTAGGGATTCAATGGGCAGCTTGCTTTAGCTTGCTTGGCTTGCTTGCCTCGGGATTCATTCCGAGGGCGGAGGCGGTATTGCTTCCGCTGCCGGCGGGCTTCGCCGAACAAGTCGAAAGAGGTTGGCTGCCGGAGCGGTGCGTCCGCCGGGGCAACCCGAACATGCCAGAGC
>JACQGJ010000530.1 GCA_016199605.1 Armatimonadota bacterium
ACTCCTGGACGAACGGCGCGCAGTGACCCGCAAAAACTCATTTTCATCTTGCGTAGGGCGATGGATCGCCCGGCGCATACCGGCAATCGTCCTCGCGATTTACCCGTTCGTTCCTTCATGGCGGCGAATCAGGTGCGCGGCATCGGCTCGAAAATGCACGTTCACCTCGTTGCCGGCTTTCAGAAAACCCTCCAGGAAGAGGGGTCGGTTGACCAGCGCCACGAGGGGAAAACCGCAATCCACCTTCACTCGGAACTGCCCGCCCAGCGGTGTGATTCCGGCAATGCGTCCAGTTAACCGGTTCCAGGATTCTTCTGTAGACTGTGCAGGCGGGCCCGCGCGGTCGATTCCCGCAACGCAGGCAAAGTGTATATCCTCCGGACGCAGGCACATCAGCGCCGGTTCTCCTTCGACCCAGGGTATCTCTCCACTCACGACGCTCACCGTATGATCGTTCACCCGCACCTGAAGCATGCCGTCCCGTTGACCGAGGATCGTCGCCGGCACTATCATCTCCATGCCAACGATGTTGGCGACCGCTTCATTGATCGGGGCGGTGAAGACTCTTGAAGGCTCGTCCATCTGCTGCACGCGGCCCTCCGCCAGAACAACGATGCGGTCCCCCAGCATCAACGCCTCGCCCCGATGATGGGTTACGAACACCGTCGTCGTACGTGCGGAGGAGAGAAGGCCCTTGAGATCGTCCACCAGTTGCGCGCGCGTCGGCGCATCGAGCGCGCTGAAGGGTTCGTCCAGCAGCAGCACCTCAGGCTCCACCGCAAACGCGCGAGCCAGACTCACTCGTTGCGCCTCGCCGCCGGAAAGGGTGCGGGAGGAACATCGTCTCAGGTGTTCGATCCCCAATCGTTCGAGCCACAGGTTTGCGCGATCAAGGATCTCGGCCCTGGACCTCCCTCGAAACCGGAGGCCGAGGGCGACATTGTCATACACGCTCGCGTCGCACAGCAAGGGCTCCTGGAGAACCACCGCCACGCGACGCCGGTAGGCGAGGCCGTCACGTTTGTAATCCAGGGGCTTCCCTCGGAAAAGCAGAGCGCCGCGGTCTACCTTCGGCAACAGAAGCGCGAGCGCATGCAGCAGAGTGGTCTTCCCCGCGCCATTGGGGCCGATGACCGCCAGCGTTTCATGCTCCGACACCGCGAGCTCTGGCACGTCCAGCGCCACCCGCGAACCATAGCAGACCCGGAGGTCTCTGAGCTGCAACAGAGGAACACTCATGAGGGGCTTCGCCTCTGCTGCAGGTGGGTGAGCATCCCGTTGACGATGAAGGCGAGCAGCAACAGCAGCATCCCCAGCGCCATCGCAGCCGCAAAGTTCCCCTTGCTCGTTTCCAGCACGGTCGCGGTGGTGAGGACGCGGGTATGATCCCGCACATTCCCGCCAACCATCATGGAGGCTCCCACCTCGGAGATCACGCCTCCATAGCCGGCCATGACGGCCGCGAGCAACGGCAGCCGCGCCTCTCGCCACAAGGTCCACAGCAACTGTGACCGGGAGGCGCCTAATCCCAACAGTTGCACACGCAGCCGGGGGTTGAGTTGCTCGATGGCGGAAACCGTAAGTCCCGTGATGATCGGACAGGCGATGACGAACTGAGCAATGACAATGGCGGTGGGGGTGTAGATCAAATGCAAGGAACCGAGAGGGCCGCTGCGCCACAGCATCAGGCAGACGAAGAGTCCCACCACCACGGGCGGCAATCCCATTCCGGTGTTCACCAGAGCCATCAAGAACTTGCGCCCCGGGAAAGCAGTGAGCGCCAGCCAGGTCCCCAGGGGTATGCCAAAGAGAAGACTGAGCAGCGTGGCAGCCAAGGTCACCTCCAGCGTCAGCCCTGTGATGGCCCACACTTCACGATTGTGGAACATCATGACCGCTGCCTGTTGCAACCCTTGCCGGAGCAAGTCCATATTCATACCTTTCGAGTGACGAGAGACGAGTGACGACCACGTTACCTTGTCGCCCTGTCATCTCTCACGCTTTCCCGCGTCCGGGAAGAAAAGCGGTTGACCAAACTTGTCGGTTCCGAACTTGCCAATGAGCCGTTGAGTGCCTTTCGCGGTCATGAAATCAGCGAAGGCTTTTGCCCCTTGCAGGTTGGTGCCGGGATGTTTTTCCGGGCTCACTACGATCACATGATAGATGTTTAGCAGAGGGGCATCTCTTTCCAGAAGAATGCGAAGGTCGAGATTCTTTCGGAGAGCGAGGTAGGTGGCGCGATCCGTCAGGGTGTAAGCACTCTTCTCCGAGGCGATCTTCAACGTGGCTCCCATGCCCTGGCCGGATTGCTGATACCAGCCACCCTCAAGGTCAACTTTCGCAGCTCTCCATAGTTTCAACTCCATCTTATGGGTCCCCGACTCATCGCCACGAGAGAAGAAGGTGGCTTTCGCCGCGGCGATCCGATGGAAGCCCGCCGCCGCTCTCCTCGCCCCCTTCACCTTCGCCGGGTCCCCTTTCGGTCCCACGATGATGAAATCGTTGTGCATGACGAGTCGCCGATCTCTGCCATGCCCTGCCTTCATGAACTCCACCTCTGCCTCGGGAGCATGCACCAGGAGAACATCCGCGTCGCCCCG
>JACQGJ010000531.1 GCA_016199605.1 Armatimonadota bacterium
GCGGGCCTCCTCCGCAACAGAGAAGACCTGAGACACAACGGGGCGCCAGGACGACGAAACGCTGGGGGCATCGCGTCGCGCGAATCCGGTCCCGCCCCTCTTTCCCAGCCTTGATCCTCTGCAGGTTCCGAGTACACGTCCCGGAAAGGACGTTGCGCCTCTTGACGGAACGAAGGATTATGAGGATAATGCCATCATATATTCAACGCAGGCCACAAGGAGGCAAGTGTTTTATGCAACAAAGGAAAGTTGGTTTCACCCTTATTGAGTTGCTGGTAGTGATTGCCATCATTGCAATCTTAGCAGCCATCCTATTCCCGGTATTCGCTAAAGCGCGAGAAAAGGCGAGAACGGCCAGTTGCCAGTCGAACCTGAAGCAGTTGGGGCTGGCGTTCAGCATGTACGCACAGGACTTCGATGAGACGTATCCGCCCCTTGTCGACGCCTCTGGCTGGGTGTGGGACAAGATCTCCCCTTACGTCAAGAACACCCAGCTCTTTACGTGTCCTTCCGGCAAGATCCAGCCTTGTTCCGGCGGCACCTGCAGCCGCAGCGGGTACGCGGGCCTGGGCTACAGCTATGGCTACAACGACAACTGGAGCAAGGGAACCGGCATCAACGGCCGCGCCATGGCCGCGGTCACCTATCCTGCCGAGACGGTCCTGACACAGGATGGGTTCTGCTTCGAGCTGGACGGGGACTTCTATGCGAATCGCGTCGATATGTCCTGGTCGAATACGAACACCTCTGCCAATACCGCCCGAAGGCACAATGAAGGCATGAACCTCTGCTTCGTCGATGGGCACGTCAAGTGGCTCAAAGAGGTGAAGGCGAACTGGTACGACTCCACGCGGCCGTAGCGGCATTCCTTGTGCTCACCGGGGCCATACCTTTGGCTCGAGCGCGCAAAACGTTTTGCTCCTGTGAGGCAAACGTTTTGCCTTTGCGAGCCAAACGTTTGCCTCCGCAGAAGCCATGAGAGGGTCCCGAACAGACCGGAAAACGGGAATCAGGACAGGACGATCTGGTCGGCAGCGTTACACATCGCCGCAGAGCGGATCGACGCGAACTCGCAGAGTTCGACAGCAACCGAAACCCGTTGAGGACAGTCCAAAGCAAAAGCCCGCCGAATCTTCTTCAGAGGAATCGGCGGGCTTTTTGCTGTCTCTGTGTGGTCAACCGGGATATTTACGGCTTGCCCTAATGCGGCGGTCCTCCCGGGGTGGTCACCACTGGCGAAGTCACAGTAAACTGAGTTTCCGCCGAGTTGTTCTCGTGGATCCGTTCGCCGAAGACCTGTGGAACGGAGGCTCGGAGCGTGTAAGTCTTCGCCTGTGCTCTTGCCGGAAGCCGCAGGCGCAAGGGAAGGATCCGCGTTTCGGCGGCCCGCAAGGTTCCCAACGCCCGGCTCATGATGTACCGGCTGTCCACATAGACCTCCAGGTACACACCTCTTTCACTGACGGTTCCTTTGTTTGAGATCGTCGCTTTGAAATTGAGGACTCCTCCTGGAGAAACAGAGGCATTGTCGATAGTCAAGGAATCGAGCGACAGATCGTGAATCCTGACCTCAGTGATGGTCACCTCCGCCGACCCCGTGTTGTCCTCCTGGTCTACCTCACCGTCGACCGGCGTCACGGTCGCGTCAATGTGATAGGTTCCCTTCTCCGGTGGAGTCCACTCGAAGTAGAAGGGCGAGGAGCCGCCGGGAGGCAGCCCGAAGTACATGGGCGGGAGGATGCAATCACCGACCTGTTGCCCCGCCGAGTTCTGGGCTGCGTCGGCATAGCAGCGAAGGTTCTTTGTCGCTCGGAGGGTGATCGTCTGCCCGTTGATTGACACCTGAAGGTCCACAACGCGTTCCGTAACGTTCCCCTGGTTTTCCACAGTCACGACGACCCACGCGGGTTCACCGGCAGCGGGCGGAAGCGGGATTTGACCCGGAGGAGGCATAACGCCTCCCCCTCCGCCTGAAGTCGAACCCTGTGGGTTCGCAGGTGTCATGTTGGCATCGAGATACATTATCGGCCCCATCGTGTTCACTTCCACGCCTTTGATCGCCAGATCGTGTCGCGGTTCTTCGACCGGAACTGTCGCCGCCATCGTGTTGTCCTCGAGGTCGGTTTCGGGAGGCTGGATCGAGCCGTCATTGAAGGTTTTCACTTTGGCCACAAGGGACACGTCTCCGGCGTTTTGCGGAGTCCAGCGGAACGAGACGAAGGCCACCCCGTGCGGATATACGTCGATGGGGAAGGGATACCCCGCGGGCGGGGCGGCGCCTCCGTAATAGGAGTAGTAGGGGAGACTCGTCCCGTCGATCGTGACGGACACATCGCCTGTCTTGGTCAACCGCACGCGCTGGTTCCCCTGGTTCTCGATTGTTACCTGAACCATCGTCGGTTGCCCGACAACGGCTTTGCCTTCAACAGTGGCCTGAGTCCTCCCGTTGCTCTTCGCGTCCATCGGCAGCGGTGGAGGAGGCAGTAGCTCAGGGTAAAACGAGACACCCGCTATCGCCACGTCAACGACGGGCGCCGGCAGAAGCACTGCCACGGAGAGCTTTTTGAGGTTGTTGGAGGTATTGCTGTCTCCCCCATATTGGATGCGGGCGGTGATAGTCGTCTGCCCCGCGCGGCTGGGAGTCCACGGCGCCTCTTGAACCATTGTTGCTCCCACCGGCAGCTCCCGCGCGATCTGGATGCACGCGTAGTAGAGGGGCGCCCCGTTGACGTAGATCTGGGCGGGGCACACACCGAGGGTGACCGGAGTCTGCCCCGCATTCCTGATGGCAACGCGAATGGTGGCCGGCTCACCGACCTTGGGAGCCTCGGGCGAGACCGACAGGCTGTCGACGGCCAAGTCGATCCCCTTTGGTGGTGGCGGAACGGTGGAGAGAGCGAACGCGGACGCAGGGAACGCGAGCAGGCAGGTCAGCAGGTTCAAGGGAGACCGGTACAGTGTCATGATGGGTCCTTCCTTTACAGGAGATTTGACGGATATCGACGACGCGGACTCCATGAGTCCGAGCGGACTCCGTGAGTCCGAAGCGCCTACAGGCAATTGGCGCCTTTCGACACCTGGTGCCTTTAGGCACCTTGCGCCTTTAGACGCCATGATTATTGCAAAGTTCCCCGGTAGTGGCAAGTCGTTCAGCAAGAATTAACATGGAAGTAATGCACAAGATCGGACGAGAAGCCTCCCCAAGCCGCCGCGGCTGACTCATTTCCCTGCCAGTCCGACCATGTGGGTCAACTCTGGGATCACCAATCGGTTCATCGCCAGGCGAACAGCGTTCTCGGAGCCCGGCAGGGAAATCAGCACCTTTCCGTCGCCAACGCCTGCGATGGCGCGACTCATTATCGCCGCCGAACCGATCTCTTCATAGCTGAGATACCGGAACAATTCCCCAAAGCCATCGAGTCGTTTGTCGATGCAGTGGCTCACCACTTCATAGGTGCTGTCCCGACTGGTGATACCCGTGCCACCGTTCAAGATTACTGTCTCGACCTCAGGGTTGGCAAGCACCCGTCGGAGCAATCTGTCGATGTCCGCGGGCTCGTCTTTGACGATAGCATACCCGACAATGTTGTGGCCGTTGCTCTGAAGCAGATTCGTAATGAGCTTCCCTGAGGCGTCCGTGTCGCCGGTTCGAGTGTCACTGACGGTAATCACGAAAGCGCGGACGTTTTTGGGGGACTCCTGCTTGTGCTGAAGGTTTGCGGGTGTAGTCCTCATGGTGCCTGATCCAGCTTTCTGATGGCGTCGCGCAACTTCGCCGCGTGCTCGTAGTGCTCCCTCTCTACCGCCTCTTTCAGAAGCTGTAGAAGCTTGTCTTTGGCAGTCGGCGGCTTACGTGTCCGTATATCCTCTATCCACTGCGTCAGGAAAGACAGCTCGGGGCACGAATCCATGAAATCCTCACGGTCGTGCTCCTTGAAGAAGTCCTCAATCCGCTCGGTACCTTCTTCCACCTGCTGCAAAGCCCTCTCATAATCGCCGTCCTGCAGGCTGAGCAAAGCCTTCGCACGAGTGTTCATCATGATGACGTAAGGCCGGTACTGCTCCAGCATCCACCGGTCGCAGTCTTCGGTGGAATACTGCCAGATCAGATCGAACACCTGCATGTTGCGTTCGGTATCACGGATCACACCCTGGTAGTCTTCCAGGTGAAAGAGCCCCAGGTAGCGATAGTAGTAGATCAGGCTTTCCTGCCTGAGAGCCGTGCAAGCCTCTGCGTCGAGCTCAAACCCTTCATCGCCACCGAAGAACTTCTGGTGCTGTTCCAGCAGACCGACGTAGTAATCCAGGAGGGATTCCCGGTTGTAGGGTCGTTTCCCGTCCGGGCGTCCCTCCATTTCCATCTGAAGCAAACCCAACTCGAGTCGCATCTGAAGCTTCATGTGTCCGTCAAGTCCTTTGATGCGGCGGACGGTAACGTTATCCGATTTGAACTCCCAGCTTTCCAGGATGGGAGAGATATCGTTGGTCATCTGTAAGGCCACCTGCTAAGCTGTCCGCGAGGGCTGAGCCTCGTGTCGCACTCATTATACTGAAATGCTTACCGGCAGGCAATTCATCCCAGAACAAAAAAGGCGACTGTCGCCGCAGAAAGTGGGTTTTGCGAAATCCCCATTTTCGGGGCGTTTTGAGTGCGGAATGGGGTAGGAGCTCTTCCGTCGGAGGCGAGAAGACCTCAAATCACAAGGGGAAATCC
>JACQGJ010000532.1 GCA_016199605.1 Armatimonadota bacterium
ATCAGAGCCGCCGGCCCCGCCAAGGACAATTTCACTCCACTTCTCGGGCCTCCAACTCTCCGCCAGTTCCCATCGTCCTCGTGACCGGACCCGCTTCGTCGTGGGCGCGGGGCCACCCGGGATGCGGCCGAACCCCAGGGCCTCGATCCGCTCGTGTCCGATCGGTATATCCAGTTCCGATGGAGGGGAAAACTGGCTGCTACCCCTCTGCATGTTCCCAAGCGTTACCAGGATCCGGCTATCCGACATCGCCAGCATAGAGGGGAACCCGAAGTGCCCCGAACCCCAGTCCCCACCCAGATGGGGCACCACGGGGGGCAGAGGGATCGGGTTGTAGTTCCAGAAGTCCCGGCCCTTCTCGATTATCAGCTCCTTGTCCAGGTACATACTCACCTTGGGATGCCGATCCATGTTGTGCAGCGTTTCGAGCTCAACGAACATTTGGTCCTGGGAGAACGTCTCCAGCCCATCGCGGCTCACCAGCAAGCGAACGTCTGGCCAGGAGCACCAGTTGGAGTAGGCGCAGACCACCGTGTTCCTGCCGACGGAGGCCAGTGACGGCCAGGACCCAACGCACAACTGCTCTGGCTCCGTCCAAGTGCGGCCACCATCCGAGCTGACCGAACGCATCAGCACCTGAGGAGCGTTCATCCCGCGTGAGAGTCTGCGCGCCGTGAGCACAGCCAGTACATTGCCGTCTCCCAACGGCAGCACAGCGGGATACTCGAAGCTGAAATCGCCAGACGAGCCGGAGGCGATCGGTGACCAACCTTGCCATGTTTTGCCTCCATCCTCGGAGCGAAGCAGTCCACAGCTATGCTTCGTCTTTGCCAGATCGTCCGCGCTCGCCGCGCCAAACACCGGCATCAAGATCTCGTTCCCGATCTCGAACGGCCTGCCGTTCGGCGCCGCCCATGCCAGAGGCTTCTGCTCGACAGGACTGCCGACGGTCCAGGTATCACCGTCATCTCGCGACTCGAGCACCCTCAGACTGCTCTCCGCGTCTGCGCTGCAAAGCAGCACGAAGGGAGCGATGATCCGCCCATCCGCAAGGGTTGTCATCGTGCCGGCGGCCCGAGGTACTCCATCGCCACTGAAAACAACGCGTGGCCGAATCCACCACTTCCCGTCCGGGCTGCGCGGCAGCACGATCAGGTCGCCAGTCTCCTCCTTCTCCTGCTCCTCCGTCTGCCGGGTAAAGAGAATTAACATCCGCCCCTGGGGCGTACGGCAGACGCCTGGATACCTCGCCCTGCCTTCGTGCTGATACACAATCGCGCGGTCATCTCGTTGCCAAGTGTCACTCCCCGCCTGCCTTTTCCTCATCTTTGTATTGCCTCTAACAGTGTCCTCCGGTCTCTGTGAACTGCACGCTGCTTCTATTGTTTCTTGAGTTTGTCCAGGGCCTCGCGGGCGAGATTGACTATGGTGATATTCGGGTCATTTATGCAGGGAGAAAGGGCCTCCGCCGCATCCCCACCGATCCTGGTCAGGACATAGGTTGCCCCCGTCCGCACAAAGGAGTCCTTCTCACCCAGAAGCTTGCGCAGGGCGGGTATCGCGGGCGCGGCTTTCGGCCCCAGGTTCGCCAGCGCCCGCAGCGCGACCATCCGCACTTCCGGATTTTCGAGCAGCCCTATCAACAGGTCGCGCGCCGGCAGGATTTCGTCGGCTTTGCGTATCGCAAGTGCCCCGGCAGCCTGGCGCTTCTGCTTGACGGTGCCGGCCTTGAGCGCCTCCAGGCACTCGGCGATGCTCGCCTTCGCGAAGGCGTCCGCCTGGACGGGTCGGGCCCGCACTCTTACCCATTTCGCCGGTTCGGGGTTCAGCTCACCGGGGGCCGCGGGGAGTTTCATGATAAGAGCGGCTGCCTGGGCGCGGATCGCGTCATAGTCGCCGGGTGAGATCCGGCTGTTGGGATCCAGGAAGTCTGCGCCCCAGACGTTGTAGCGATATGACTGGAACTCCGTTGTCTCACTGCGCTTTCGAAGGCTCTGTAGCCACTGCCTGGCGTAGCGCGCCGGCGGATTTTTCGCGCTGGCGGCCTTCACCCTTGCCTCCAGAAGCTGCAGGTAGCGCACGTCGTCCACTCCTTCGCGCCTGCCCTCCCAGGCGACGCCGGGTACGGGGCCGGTGGGGCTGGGAACTACATAACCCAGAATGCTCGGCCCCGACAGCTTCCAGTTGGCGTCAAAGTAAGGCTGGTGGTTGACCTCCCCCATGTAGCCTTCGGGCGTATTGCCCTTCAACCCAAGCGACCAGGTGTAAAGCCCTGAGTTGAAGCGGCCCGCTTCGACGTTGGTGGTCCGGAGGAAGCAATCATAGCTCCAGACCTCGGCCCCGAGACGATCGGCTTCGCGCTGCAGCTCTGGCGTGATCGTGCCGGCGTGTTGGATCCACGCGCTGTGCGCATGCCCGACTCCGAAGGCCGCCAGTTGGCTGCCCAAAGCGGCCGTGGTTGTCGCCCCGAGCCGTCTCCACGCGCCAAGGTTCTGCTCCACTTCGGCGAAAGCCTGGGGAGGCGGCTCGTCATACATGTACATTGTGAAGTCAGGCCAGCTTTGAGCGCCGGCGTATCCGCGCATGTTCGCCAGCGCCGCCTCCTTGCGCGCGATGTTGTAGGTATCCGTGAATCCCTGGCAGGGATGATCGTGCTGGATGAGCCCGGCCTCCCGGCCCATCTTGATCTGGTTGTCGATCACTTTCAGAGCGTTGTAGCCGCCATCCGGCTGGTAGTCCTCGGGCGCCAGGAAGTTGTCTATGTAAAGACGCGTCGTTCGCGAGCCCCAGATTTTGGGGAGCTCCGGTGGTCCCAGAAGCGAGCTGCTGCCCGGGCCATACCCTTCCTTCGCAAGAAGACTCACGGGTACGTCAACGTCCATACGGTTCATGCCGTGCGCCGCCATATCCGCTAAATACAGTTTCATGAACTCCCTGGTCTGGAAAGGCGCGGGTGTCTGGTAGGGCATGTGGTACATCCCGTAGTGGACCTTCGGCCTGGGCAGCGAGAACGGGTACACTTGCACCACAAAGGGGACTGTCTCCAGCGTCTTTCCCTCGGCGCTGAGGGTGAAGGCGCCCTTGTGCGTGCCCGCCGGGACACTCCCCTCCGTCTTGAAAGTCACCCAGAAAGCCGCGCTTCGCCCCGAGCGGATCTCCGAAATGCGAGGAAGAGGGAGGACATACAACGGCAGGCTGGATCGCTTACCCACCAGCAGCTTCGAATCGCACGGCCATGTTGCGGCTGTCGACGTCCCAGGCGACTTGTCCATGTCCGTAAGCCAGCTCAACTCTTCGCGAGGCATGTAGTAGATGTGTCCGACCTTGCACGGAAGGGGACACTTCACTTCCAGCGTGACGTTCCTCAGAGTCTCTTTGCCGCTGGGGACGTAAAGCCCCACCTGTACGGGTTCGTATTCATTGCGCGCCATAGGCGTCACGAAAGGGGAACGCGCCTCGCCTGCGTCCGGCACGTAGTCTGCGTAGATAGCGCCGGTATAGGTGCGGTTGTAGATGACTACAGGTTTGGCAAGAGCCGCGGCGGGAAGGTCTCGTTCATTGTTGATCGGGGGCAGGTTGCATCCCGCCCAGACACTCGCGCAGGTGAGAACGGCGAGAGCGGCAGCCGCGATTCCTGTCATCCTCATCCGACTGATTGGTAGATTCGCCTGTCTCCTAATCCTCTTTGTCTTTCTTTTCATTGTGTCGTCCTGTCCCTGTGATCCGCGGGCCGTTCCGAGATGAGAACAAGGGGCGTCACCGCGATTAGAATTCCAACTCCGCTACCGCCGCGAGCACCTCTCCCGGCACATCGAACTGCACCCCGTCTTCGCCTACGTGGAAGGGAACCTGCGCGACCTCGCCGCCGACGCCCTGCAACGTGACCCTCTTCACTCCCGGTGTGTCCGCCGTGCGAACGCTCACGGATTCATCCCGCAACTTCCGACCGGTCAGTCGCGGCTCGGTGCTGACAAGGCTGGCGAGCAGTGTACCCGCCGGACTGCGGAAGAGGCCGCCCTCGTAGCCGGTAGGCAGGTTCAGTGGATCGGCATCAAATATCCAGCGCCGTCGGAATAACCGTTCCACCAGGGGAAGGTACCGGTCATAGAGGTCTTTCGATCCCATGGCAGCGGTGTAGCTGCTGAAACCGGCGCCGTAAACGAGACACCGCTGGAACATCAACTCGATGTCCCTGTCGCCGGTGTTATACATCAGGAAGAACAGCGGTTTGGCGAGACCGTAGTATTGCAGGTGGTCGCACAGCCAGCCGGAGCCTTCCGCCATGAAACCGTCGATGTACTTCATGATGCCAATGCCGAAAGGTCCATTGGCGATGATGGCTTTGTGCGGGTGCAGCAACGCCGAGAGATGTTCCACGTGCGGGAGGTAGTTGAAGCCGGTCATGTAACACGGTCGATTGTTCACCGCGGTGATTCCGTCGTCGTGCGCCGTGTCCAGGAAGTTGTAGCACGCCTGGTCCAGAAATACGCCGTCCATCTCCGGGTACCGTTCCACCATGCCGTTGGTCTGGCGGGTGATGTCTTTGCCGAAAGGCAGCGACAGGTCGGAGTTCATGAGGTACGTCCCCGGCCAGGCGCTAATGTAGTCTCCATAGCCGTCGCGAATACGGTCCCCCGCGAATTCGGCGGGAAGCTTCAAGTCGCCATCGCCGCTCACCTGGATATAGGGCATTCCCGCGATACCGGCCGCGTGCAGATTGCGGATGGTCTCACGCACACGGTCAACGGAGATGACGGTCTCGTTCTTCCTGTCGTGTCCACTCCGCCACTCGCTCACACCTTCGGGGTGATAGTTGCCGTAGAGGGGGAAGTGGGCATGGATTTCGTGCCACTTCATCGCGAGAGACGCCATTGCCTGTGCATCTTCCGGCGAGACATCATAGCCGCCCGAAATGTGCCCTCCCCAGAGCTGATGGATCAGCGACGACCGCGGCTCGAAGTATTCCTTGAAGCGCTCATAAAGCCAACCGAGCGCCGGTCGCCAGTTGCCACCTGTGCCGTGGAGCAGCAGGCTGGTCCGCGCGGGACGACCGGGTGCGAGCGCCAACCAGTCGAAAGTCGCCTGCAGGTCCGGATCGCGATGGCCGCTGAGGAAGCGGAACCTGGGAGTACGGAAGTCGAAGGGCATCGTTAGCAGAACTCCGACATCTTCCTGCTCCAGATACGCGCAAAGCGCGGGCATGAGTATGCCGCTCGTGATCTCCCCGTATTCAAGGGCTATTTCTGCAAACCGATGCGGCGCGGAGGGCATCTTCTCCCGCGCGGCCCAGAAGCTGATGGGATAGGTCGGCTGCGGCCAGGGGATTTTGTAGCTGATTGCACAGGAACGGAAATCCCCGGTAGCGAGCGTGACCTGGGCGTCCCAGCCGATGGCGTCATCTTCTACACGGTAGGTCTCGTCCAGAACCCACGGGGCGTTGCGGAAGGTCTTCCGCACTGTGAGGCTGTCGCCTTCTTGCGCGAACGTCACGTTCTCCAGGTCTCCCCGGTCAAAGGTCTTCCCGATGCGGTCATCCCGCACGGTCACATCCCCGGGATGATGCGTCCAAGTGAATTCCTTGATCCCGTGCATCAAGAGGCGCGACAGACTTCCGGTCAGTACGTCCAGGTCCAGCACCAACCCGCCCCCGGTGATTCTCCAGCCGCGACTGACTTGCTCGATGGACTGCATAGCGTGGTCTCCCTCTTCCTACAAATCAGACGTTGCGTATTCCTTGAACCCACTCGCACACGGTCGATACCCGCTGACCCAGAACTCCCCTGTCGTGGGACAGGCGATGGTCGCTGACTGCAAACCGTCGTGGCACCAGCCGCCATCGGTCTGTTCCGCCTGGAGGTAGGCAGCCATCCATTCCATCGTGGTCTGACCGTGAGCTTCCCTCAACCTGGAGGAGACTCGCTTTGCCTTGCGGATGCCTTCTTCCCAGTCGTGTGCGATGCCCTCATCGATCAGTGATTTGATCAGTTCGGGCGACTCAAAGACGCCGCCGGTCATTATGCCGAGGTCGTCCGGGTCGCGCAGCGCGTGCAGCTTGCCGCACGCCTCCAGCGTGACCGCCGTGCCACTCGCGTCTGTCAGCATGAACGTGCTGCCGCACTCAAAGCTCCTGAGGATGTCTACTCCCTCGGAGACCGTGGTCGCGTTCTGGATCGCACATCTCTCGGCGAAGAAACCGCGGGCGTAGAGGTCGAAGGGGAACTTGTGGGTTCCTTCCCGAAAGCGGATTCCCGCAAAGGAAGACGCTTGACCAATCGCAAGCCCAGCCTTGTTCATACTTCTCACCGACCACGGCATCCCGGCCCACGTCACAGAGAAGAACGGGACGCCCTCCACCGGAGAAACCCTTTCGAGCAGGTAGAAAGGCGGGCCATCCTCCAGCACTCCTGCCATGATCAGCCCTCTGCCAGGGTCCCGGCAGGTCATGCTGTAGCAGGCGAGGGTCGAGGGATGGTCAGTCAGCGCGTTCCATGCGCGGAAGACGTAGGCGAGCATGTCGTCTTCCGGTATCTCCGCACCCACGGCGGTGGAGATGACTTCGTCGATGACCTCGGGCCAACGCTTCGACATGTCCTCCGCCATCCGTTGACCGTGAGCGCGCGCGGCCGCCAGGGACCACTGGTGCGCGTGCCCCGGCACGTAATGCTCCAAGGCAAAGTGGACGGCGTACTTCAGTTGCTCTCCGCGTTGGCCTCCTATCTGCCTTGGAGTGCCGGTAAGTTTGATTTCAACCATTGGACGTTCTCCCATCTAAGAGTTCAACGTGGACGCCCTTCGTCTTGACGATCTCCACTGTGTTGGCCTTGAGCTGGTCGTTCCCGGCGAAGCGTTCGGACATGACTCGGATCAAGTGAAGCGTCAACTCCCGGTCCAGACAGATCAGCAACGCCCCGTCCGCCACGAAATACACAATCTTCTCCCTCTCCTCAGCGGAAGTTAGGGCCGGGGTGAGGGGCAGCGTCTCCACAGGAGTCGTCAGTGGGAACCCGCTCCTCAGCAGCGGTCCGCTTAGGATATCGGCATCCGTGCGGCCCTCTCGGACATGGTCAGTGTGCAACTCAATCTGTTCCCCCAGGGGCGCCTCGTCCTTCGGCACCCCCGCCCCCCGCGCCCGTAGCTTCTCGTGGGGGCGACGATCGTCGACGCCCGTCGGTTTGTGTTCCCGCGGCGCAGCTACCGGCTGACGTTTAGAACTCGTCCAATCATAGCACCCTCCCAAGTCCCGGACGACGCTATCGCCCGCTGAAAGGTGGGAGTCCGATCGCTGGTTCGTTGCTGTTTCGGTCCCAGTTGTCTGAGCGGTGCTTGATGCACTCCAGCCAGCGGGAGTTGAGACGATTCCGCTCCAGTTGGCCGTCCGGGTCAGGCAGCGTGAAACTGTAGGAGTAGAGCTTCGCGTTTCTTAGGTGGAAGCGGGGCAGGATGCCTCCCTTCTGCTCGTCGGCGAAGTCCCACGGGTGGCGGCCGTTCTTCCACTTTATCTCCATACTCTTTCCGCCTCGCGTAACTGGGATGCACTCCTGTCGGCTGTAGCCGGGCATGGGGCTACCGTACGGGGTAACGAGCTCCAGCTCGATCGAGCCTCCCTCCTCGATGTCGGCGTTGATGAAGACCTCGTGGGGAGGGCCCCAGGGCTTGGCTGTAAACGACCCGCCCTCCGATCCGGCGTCCAGGGACACCCAGTGGTCTTCCGGCATCTTCGCCAGCATGCCGCAGCAGAGACCTCTCATGTCGCTTTTGCACTCCTCAATCTTTTTGTTGTAGTCCCAAACGCTGTGGCGGGGACGCGAGGCGGTGTAGTAGAGATACGTTTCGCCGTTCACCACGAAGGGAGAACTCAAAGGGGCAAAGATGATCCCGGCATCTGGTGAGTTGGGGTCGCCCACGGGCACGACCGGGGACCGATCGTTGGGTCTCAGCCATCTTTGTCCATCTCGGCTGTACGCCAGTTGAAATTCAACAACACCCATTCGCTGATCCGGAAAATCGAGGGGCGGTTTGTGATAGACCTCATAAGTTTCAGCGCCGGGCAAGGAGTATTGGACATCCAGCATGCCCAGATACAAGTCCTCATAGATGAACGGAGCAAACGCCTGAAAGTTGAACAGTGACGGCGGATCCAGTTCATCTCCCGGAACCAGGATTCTTCCCTTGTCCTCCCAGTGAATCAGATCGTGGCTTTCATACTGGGACACGTCCCGTGGAAGGTTGGGCACTCGACGAGTTACGAGAACGTACTTCCGGCGATCAGGATCGTAGTAGAAAACGAACCCCCCGTCACTGAGACCACGAACGACCGGATTGACATGGGTGGGACGGTCCCAGGTAAGGCCGTCCTCCGAATAAGCGAGGCACACGGGGACATGGAACTTCGCCCAGTCCATTGCATCCCCTGTGCCGTAGGAACTGACCATGAACAGCATCTTATAGCGCCGGGACGGGATATCGCTGGGATCAATGATGATCGACCCGCAGAAGCCTTGCATGTTGTGGGTCAGGTAGTTGTTCTCCGTGGAACCGTTACACTCAATCCGGTTGAGGATCGGGCGTTCCCAATGGATTCCATCCCGACTGGTTGCGTAGGCCAGAAAGCGACCATTCGCAAACCATTCATCACCCCTGCTCAACACGGAGTACCACATCTTGAAGACCTTGTCCTGGTCGTCATACAGGACGTTCAGGTAGTTAAAGCACTCGTCGGGTTTGTCCCACGGCGCATCGAGACGCATCACGGGTTCGGGGTGTTTCTCCGCCTGGTTGACCTTGCGCTGCAGATTGTCGATCTCCAGTAGGTGCTCATCGTCGATGACCAGGAACTTGTAACGGCAGACTTTGTTCATGTTCATTCTCCATTTTCAGTGATTCAAGAATTAATCCCGCCAGAGCACCACGCCCATGTGGTAGCGATGGTGCACGGGCAGGCGGGAACAGTAGTACGCGGTGACGATGACGCCGTCCGGGGTCTGCACGCTAGAAGGATATCCGCCGTCCACGCCCCCGGGATTGGTGTTGGATTCGCGTGCTTCCGTGCTGAACAGCACCCGCGGGGCATCCCAGGTGAGACCCTCGTCGCGGCTGACGCGGGCGCCGACGCCGAACAGGCCCCGATGGCGCATCCCGTAGGTCAGCAGGATGGAGTTATCGCGCAATCGGCACAGATGGGCGGGAATCTGGTTTGGCAGGGATACAAGTCCACGGTTCGTCCAAGTGCGACCGCCGTCCTCGGAGGCAAAAATCTCCAGGTGCTCATCCTCCCACTTCGCGGTGCGGGAGGCGGCCAGGAGCCGCTCGCCGCCCAAAGCCAGCAGGGCCGTTTCGTTATAGTTGTCCATGCCGATCGGGCGAGCGTCGCCCCAGGTTCGACCGTCGTCGTCGCTGAAAAACACCCAGGCCGTATTCGGGGGAAGACCATCGGATGGGCAGGTATAGCCCGTAACGGCCAGCCGTCCGCCCGGAAGCCGGACGACATCGCCGAAGGGAATGGCCTGATCAGGCGGTGCGGGGCTCGTCGGACTCTCCGTACGGGTCCACGTCTGGCCGCCGTCCTCCGAGCGACAGGCCCAAGGCACCAGGAACAATGGCCTATCGCCGGAGGATAAAGGCGTCACCACCCCGCGAGGAGGGCGATGGCTCTGGCCGCTGCACAGAACGATCAAGGTCCCGCGATGGCTGAGGCCGGCCGCCGAATTCCCGCGGAGAGTGCGTGGTTCATGCGGCGCCGGCACGCTCAAGAACGTCCAGGTCCGGCCGCCGTCCATACTCCGCCAGCATTCCGTTTCCCCTTCCCACGTCCCATGGCAGGGCTCGCCGAAGATCGTGGCGACGATGGCCCCGTCGGGCATGAGCGTCAGTGTGGGCCAGGCGCACTTGTTATCAACAGCTATGTACCGTTCCAGAATGTCCATAGTTTAACCTTTCAGAATTTTTCAAGTTCACATACTAAAACTCTGGAGTTGTATCATAAGACTTGGGAGACCCCTGCGAGTTCACCTCGCCGGTGAATAAGTTTGGAGAGCTAAGGACAGCGGTCCGCCAGTTCCCTCC
>JACQGJ010000573.1 GCA_016199605.1 Armatimonadota bacterium
GGCAGATAGATCGGGTCGATATCATCATAGTCGCTGTTCGTGAGTTGACGCAGACCCGTCGAACTCTGCGAGTTCGCGCCGTCCAGGTTCATCTCATACAAGTGGAAGCTCTTGCTGTCGTGAGCCTTGTAGCAGAATAGAACGCGCCGGCCATCAAAGGACAGGTCAGGCCGCCAGAAACTTCCTGGCTTCCTATCAGGGGCCAGCAGACGCACGGTGCCACCCGGACTCAGCCCGTCGAGCAGCAACATTCTCCCGCCAGGGGTCGCTGTAATCCCCATGCGATGGATGGATTGATGCGTGTCATTCACCGGGCCTTGTGGGTACGGCTGATCGATGAACAAGAGTTGAGTGAAGTCGAGGAGCGCGTTCTTGAACATAAGTCGGCGTTTGATTCGGCGAACAGCGAAATAAGTGTCCCTTACCGCAGGATCCATGTCGGCGAAGGCTGAGCCGAGGTCGCCACCGTCCAGACCGGCGATGTTGCCCCAAGGGCCCTTGCCCAGCGGGGCTGCGACGGCCGCCGCCTTCCAGGTCGAGTCGTCGAAGGCAGGCTGCGACCATTCCGGCGGCGCGTCCTTCGCAGAGCGCCAGGAAGTATCGGAGACCACAGCCCTCTGCTTTCCATCGGCCAAGGTCATCGGCAGAAAGGCGATCAGGCCGGCGGGATTCTGTGCGGGACCGGATCGGTTTTCGGCCCGAACGGATAGAACATTGCGACCGGACTTCAGCAACTTCTCAACCGGGAAGGAGGCGGCCTGCTTCCAGGTCTCATGGGTGCCGAGTCGGGCGCCGTTGAGATACACCTCGCAGGCGTCATCCACGGCGATGCGCAGTTCAGCCGCACGGACGCCGACGGCTGGCACATCGAACGTGCAGCGGAAGAACCGCCCCTCGGCAGGGACAGCCTCCGCTGGCTGGCCTTCAGGAAACCAGATCCAGCTTGGCGAGGCTGGGACGGCTCCCGACGCGGAGGGTGCAGTGCGCTTCCCCGCCAGCCCTCTCAGGCGCTTCTCCAGAGCTTCAAGCTCAGCAAGGTTGCTGGTCACCTTAGGTGGCCGCACAGCTCGCGCCAGTCGCGCGGCCAGCCTTCTGGTCCAACCGATCTCCTGGCTGGCCCGTTCGGCCAGCGGCCTGCCCATAGCCTGAAACAGCCAGTCGCGCTCCAGCGCCGCCCTGGCCTCGGCTGCTGAGAGCGTGCGTGTTTCGGGTGTCTGCGGGTCCTCGTGGATGAACGGCAGGTAATACCCGCGGGCATTGGAGGACTCTCTGCCGATTTGCTTTGCCAATTCGGGAGGGACGCCATCGAAAGTCTTCCATTGCTCAACAGCAATGCCGTCACCGGCTTGCAGCTTCGGGAAGGAATTCCACGTTCCGGAGTAGCCGGTCACAGGTCGATGCAGTCCGGCCATCACAACGCACATCTCGGTGGGCGGATCGTAGACCACCAGACCTCCGGTTTTCGCATCCAGGAAACTGAAATCTCCGTCGTGCGTGTTGTCGGCCTCGATGTTCGCGTACGCCGTCAGGTGAAGGTCGGTGACCGGTTCGTGGTTCCGGTTGGTCACCACAAACTCGACACCCACGACGCTCCCCTGCCCCATCACGGCCCGCGCGCGCATACGCAGCTTTCCGTCGGTCGTCTCGACCACACCGGTCGCTTCCCTGTCACTCACAGCATGGACGGGTTCCACGAGGCGCAAGTTCTCGGGTGAGCTGTCCCCATCTTGCGGAACCCCCGCGCGATGAGTTCCCTCGCTGTCTCGATAGTGAAGGTAGTAGGTAAACTGGCTGAGTTGTCCTCCATGCTTACAGGCCAGGCTTTGACGCTCCATGCGCCAGCGGAAGAAGCACGGCCCTTCAAGAGCAAAGTCGGTGGCTTCGTTCTTGATCCACACTTTGGGAGCCTCGACCAACGAGGCGGATTCGGGCCTGGGCTGATCCAATTCTGCAAATTGCCGTCGTGCGGACTCCACCCGCTTTGCGGCCTTTTCCGCGGAATCATCAAAGACGAGTAGGACCACTTCCCGGGCTGACTGCCCGGGCGTCAGGTCTCCAAGACGCCAAGTGAGAACCCCATCGGTGTTCCCCATCGAATCGAGCCCCGCGGCGGCCCATCCCACACTCCCGGCGGTCAGAGTAACCAGACATATCCAAGCGACTCTCATCAAAGATCTCCTTTCGCTGACGCCGCAATTTACCTTGCTCGCCCGGTTTCGTCAATGCTGTCGACGCGAGTTTGCCCGGCCAGTGGACACCTTCTCCGAATTCCACTAAAATACCGGCACTTCCACACCGGATCCAATCAGGAAAGGATCAACTGATGGACGAAAAGAAAATCCTTACAAGACGCAACTTCCTCAAAGCCTCGGCCGCGGCAGGTCTATCGATTCCCTACTTCATCAAAGAGGGGGTCCTCTCGGCCCCCGGTAGACCGGGGGCCAATGATCGCATCGGGATCGGCAACATCGGCGTCGGAGGCATGGGATCCTACCATGTCCGGCGAGATGCGGTTGCCGTCTGTGATGTCGATGCGAATCATCTCGCGGACGCGGCTAAGAAAGTGGTGGGGAATCCCTTCCTGTGCAAGGACTACCGCTATCTCCTGGACCGCAAAGACGTGGAGGCGGTGATGATCGCCACGCCCGATCACTGGCACGCCCTAATGACCGTCCATGCGTGCCAGGCCGGGAAGGATGTTTACTCGGAGAAGCCGACTTGCCGAACCATCCAGGAAGGTCAGGCGATGATCAACGCGGCGAAACGCTACGGGCGTGTGATCCAGATCGGCGCCCAGGGCCGCTCCAATCCGACTGCTCATTCTGCCTGCGAATTCGTGCGCAACGGTCAGATCGGCAACGTGAAACACGTGGAGGTCTGGCATGTGAAAAACCACGAAGGCGGTTGGATTGATGACGAGCCGCCGCCACCGGAACTCGACTGGGACCTATGGCTCGGGCCCGCGCGCTACGTGCCTTACAACCCCGTGCGCTGCCATTTCAACTTCCGCTGGTTCATGGACTTCGGCGGCGGGTTTATCCGGGACCGCGGCAATCACATCCTCAGCCTTGTGTTCTGGTACTTGGATCGGGACAACGCCAGTCCGGTGTCAGTCGAGGCGACGGGCGAGCCACGGAAGGACGGCATCTACGACGTACCAATCACCATGGAAGCAAAATGGGAATTCAAAAACCCCGACTGGACCATGACTTGGAGCCAGCCCGGCGCTCGCTACAACGACATCGATTGGGGCGCGAAGTTCTACGGCGACCGGGACACGCTGATCGTGGCTAACGGCGATGGCGGATTCGACACCGAGCAGAAGGCAAAAGACTACCGACCACCGGCGAACGGAGTTCACGTCTACAAGCTGGACAGTCCGAACGGAGACGCTACGGCTCGTCACCGTGAGAACTGGCTCAACTGCATCCGGTCTCGAGAAAAACCGGTCATGTCGGTCGAGATCGGGTACCGGGTAGTCACCCTCGCGATCCTTGCGAATATCTCCTATCTGCTGGGACGCAAGCTCCAGTGGGATCCCATCAAAGAGAAGTTCATCGGAGACGATGAGGCGAATCGTTTCCTGGCCCAGCCGTACCGCGCGCCGTGGCATTTGTGAATTCGACTGGAGTACCGGGGTAAAGGAGTGGTGGAGTGATGGATGAACTGCAGGGATTCCTGGAGAAGATCAAGTCGGAGGATGCGCAAATCCGCTATGCAGCCTGGCGGGCAGCGGGACCGAGGGGGGCAGCAGCGATCGGGCCACTCGCGGAGTTGATAGGCTCCACCGACAGAGGTGTGGCCAAGGCAGCGCGTGAGGCTCTACAGAATATCACGCACTACGCCGCTCGACCGGGCGCTCAGAAGGAGGCTCGGGCCGCCTCGGCAGAATTACTCAAAGTGGCTGCGTCCACCGCGCAAAAAGCGGTGAGAGCAGAGGCGCTGAACTTCCTGGGGTTTGTGGGAGACGACCGGGCCGTGCCCGGGATCAGAAAGCTGCTGGCCGACGCCGACGTTCGCGACGAGGCCCGCATGGCCCTGGAACGGATACCGGGAAACGCCTCGCTCCAAGCTCTGCAACGGGCCCACAAGTCCGCGCCGGAGGACTTCAAGCCAAACCTGGAGCAATCACTGCACAACCGGAGGCTGACTCCCGCAACAGCGGGAATCAAGTAGAAGGCTGCACTCACTCGTCCGAAACTGGTGGTACCCTTCGTGCGGCCCAGTCCAAGTATCAGAATTCTATTCGCGTGCGTTGATCTCTGTACCTCTGCGGAGTAAAATAGCAGGCGACCCACGTTTATCACGGGACAGGTCTTGGAGGAGGATCGTCCATGTCCACAGACACTTATGAACGACTGATTGTCGAAGGAATCCGGGGGCTGACACCTGAGCTATTGTCTGAGATCGCAGATTTCGTCTTCTTCGTGAGGAAACGGACCTTGGACCCGCAAGAGTTTGAGGAAGAAATGCGAAACGCCTTACTGAACCATGAGTTAGGGCAACTGAGCACGGTAGAGCAAGGGCACCTGGAAGAGGAGTTCATCGGATATGAGAGCGCCTACCCGCTCAACTGAATTTGTGGCTGATACGATCGCTGTCGTCTTGCGTCTGGAGAAGCGCAAAATGGGTCCCACCGCGCAATCCATCTTTGCCTCAGCCGAAGCCGGGGATGCCACCATATTCATCCCGGGGCTCGTTTTTGCTGAGGTCCTGTATCTGTCTGAAAAGCGCAGGATCAGTATCTCCCTTACGGATGTGGCGGATTACCTGATTAGGTTCCCTCCTTGCACCGAGATCCCGCTGAGTTTCGACATCGTTCAGTGTGCTTCGACGATTACAGACGTCCCTGAACTTCATGACCGCTTGATTGCTGCCACTGCCCGAAAGCTCAACGTTGCCCTCATCACCAACGACGCAGCCCTCCAATCTTCAGCGTTCGTAAACACAGTCTGGTAGTCGGGCCGTTGTCCCGCGTATTCTCACCCTTGTGGCTGCCTCCGCCGCCGCAACTACGGTGAGAGCAGAGGCGCTAAACTTCCTGGGGTTTGTGGGAGACGACCGGCAACCGCGACGCGAGGGACTCGCCGCCCTCCCCCGCGGCTCCGCCGAATGGAACCAGTTCAATAGCCTGCCCACCGAGACACAAGGCAGCAAGCGGCCGGTAGAGGGGACGGGACAGGACCCCGGCGGCGGAGGGGATCCCGCGTCACCCCCGTCGTGAGGGAACAACGAGCGTGTTGCGAGGGACCGAATCCCTCGCAACACGGCGAGCGTATCCGGGCCGGGCTTTCATGGGGTCATGGACCTGAACTGGAGCTTGGAGGAGGAATGCATAAGGCATCGCTACTCATGGGAGCGATCTGTGGGGCGTTGCTCTCACCGCCCGCGGTTGAGGGCGCCAGCATTGTCTTGAAAGGCGTAAGCTGGAGCTCGCTCAGCGCTGCGGATAACGTGTCACAACACGCCTTGATATCGTACCGTGCAGGTCGGGAGAGAATGTACATCTCTGCCAACGTCCCGTGCACGGATAAAGAGAATATCCTGTGGCTGTTCTCTGTTCCGGCTCCTCCTCGAGACATCAGCGTTGAGGTGGCGCCGTGGGCGAATCTGTCTCCTGCTTCTCCCCCCGACGGGGTCCTGCGACACGCGATGTGGTACTGCCAATTTGCTACGCAATGGTCACACTTCTTTTTCCTTTTCCCAAACCTTTCGCTCGACATACTCGGGAACGGTCTCGGTATGCGCGGGCTGTATATACGAGTCAATAGCGGCGGAGGGACTGTAGAGACCAGCGCGTCAGTATTTCAGGCGATGTCCACATACGATCTCCAAAGGGAGTTGCGGACGCTGCAGGTAGAAATCAACTCGCAGCATCTACGGGCCTTTGAGCCTTATCAAAAAGACGATTACTCCATCGTAGCCGTTCGGGCCAAACCGGGGAAGGAGTGCTATCTCCTCCTGGAATTCCCTTCACGCCGATGCTTCTATCCTCTGCTGAGTGAACCCTCTTCCGGGGGTAACTACATCCAGATAACAGGGATTCAGGAATTGCACCCGGCGAGCGGGTCCATACCGAGGACCACGAGGAGCTTTGGCGTGCCTGACTCCCTTTGCTATGCCCCCAATCGCGGCAACACATGGAAATGGGGGAGGACCTTCACCATGTTCTCGTGTGGAAGCCTACCCGCAAGTGAGAGCGGTGATCTCTGGTTTCGTCCGTACTCCTCCTGGTGTGCGAGCCTCTGGCTGGCATGTCTTTGGGCCTTGGGGCAGAGGACTTTCCTTTTTCCGATAGTCTTCCTTCTTGTTGCCTGTTTCTGCTACCTCAGTGGGGGCCTTGCCGGCGTGGTGCTCTTTCGCGAGTGGCGGACATTTGCGCGACTCGGTCTGTGGAACCTGCTGAGCATTGCTGCATTGGCCCTGGCGGTGTTCACATCTCACACCATCAATCACTGGGTCGGCGAAGATCGAAGTTGGTCATTCGGGAGCCGACTCAGATTCCTTCTAACGTTTTCGGCCATTTTCCTGGTCACGACGGAAGCCCTCTGGTGGAGTTTACTGGTCCTGGTGAACAGAATGCGATGACCGTCGAGGTGGCCTTAGAAGCGGGGATCAACCCCGGCTTCCATTTTCTCGCGTCGGGAACAATTCCCTCGCGAAGTATTTCTTCGGAGCCAACATGAGCATCAATGTCAAACCGCAACACATCGCACTCGCAGAGAAACTCGTCGGCAAGGCCCATGCGAACGGCGGGCTGGCACCGCTTGACCTGGAACGCTTCTGGGAGGACCAGGAGGTCGCGTGCAGCGACCCGTGGTCAGAAGACTGTCCACAGGTGCCTCTGGGAGTGCTGATGTCGCAGGAGTGTGTCTTTGCGGAATTGGGACTCGAAGAAGACTGGTATCGACTTCACCACGATCCCGAATACTGCCTGGGTCTCGTCCGGCGGTACAACGACCTCGCGGAACCCATCGTGGGCCGGCGGCTGGTGGCGGAGAATCCGTTGCCGGATCCGACGAAGCAGTACCCGCCCGTCAAAGGACTTCACGACCTCTTCGAAGCGGAGAACGTGTGGAACGTCGAGTCCTACTGGTTGAGGCAGTCGGCCGGCGATGAGGAGGAGTTGGAGGCGCTCCTGGATCGAGTCGAGGCAAGAGTCGCAAACGTGCGAGAGTTCCTCCTTCCGAGCGGATGGGACGAGGCGAAAGAACGGCTTCTGCCCCAGGACATCGAGCCAGCCCTCTACCGCGGCCAACGCGGCCCGGTTACCTTTGCCACCTCCGTCTATGGAGCGGAAAACCTGCTGTTTCTCCTGTACGACAATCCGGATCTTGCGGCGCGCTTCCGCGACCTGATCCTCAAAGCGATGCTTGAGCGCGCCCGCGTCCTCGATGAGGAAGCAGGCTACACACTGGACACGGCGCCACGCGGATTCTCCTTTGCCGATGACAACTGCGCTCTGCTGAATCGAGAGATGTATGAGTTCTTCGGTTACCCGATACTCAAAGGGCTATTCGACCGTTACTCGCCTGATCCAAAGGACTACCGCGGTCAGCACTCCGATTCAGACATGACTCATCTCCTGCCGGTGCTCGGCAACCTCAATCTGACGTGGGCGAACTTCGGTCCGACCGTTATGGTAGGCGACATCCGCGAGCATTTGCCCAACGCAGTCATCCATGGCCAGCTTGCACCTTTCACCTTCAGCCGGAACGAAGAGGTGAACATCGTCGCCGAGTTCTTGAGGGACTACGAGATGGCCAGGGAGAAGCGCGGGCTGGTATTCGCCACAGCCGGTTCCATCAACAACGGGTCGCGGATCACAGGAATGCGGTTGCTGATGGCAGCAGTGCAGGAGTACGGACGATACGACCGGTAGCTGCAACGGCAATCTCTCGCAGAGCCGCTGAGAACTCGTCCAACCACAACTCCGCGGTTTCTCGATCTGTTTGCCAGAGATTCCGAAACCTCGTCCAGGCATCGCCGAGGTCTTATTGTTGGACGAGTTCTAAGACTCCACGGAAGGATCTTCCCATGCCCTCCAATATCGAAATCAAAGGTCGGGTTCGCGATTTGAAACAGGTGGAAGTCCTCGCGGCGCAGCTCACCGACCTTCCTCCGCAAGCCCTCACGCAAGAGGACGTCTTCTTTCCCGCTCAACACGGTCGCCTGAAGCTGCGAATTCTCTCCGACGACTGCGGGGAGTTGATCTACTACGACCGCCCCGATTCCACACAACCCAAACAGTCGGACTACAGAATCCACAGAACCACGGATCCCAGTCAACTGAGAGAAGTCTTGTCCGCGTCCCTGGGCGAAGCGATCGTCGTGAGGAAGAATCGAACCGTGTATCTCATCGGACAGACGAGGGTTCACCTCGATCAGGTTGAAGGCTTGGGTGACTTCGTCGAGTTAGAGGTTGTTTTGCGGCCCGGACAGAATCCGGAGGAAGGTCACCTTATCGCACGAGACCTGATGGGAAAGCTTGGGATCGAGGAGACCGATCTGCTTCCCTGCGCTTACGCCGATCTGCTACGCGAGCAGACCAATCCATAGCGTGGCAGGAGCGATCAACCCCTCCGACACTGCTTCCATGCCTCAATGAATACTTCCACGTTCCGCCAGACTTCGTCCGAAGGATCGCGCACGTTGTCCACCGGCGAGAGGATGAACCCACCCGGGCCAAGGATATCAATGGCCTGGTGTACCGCTGCCTCGATCTCCCTGGGAGTCCCCCGCTCCACCGTGAGGAAACCATTCAC
>JACQGJ010000574.1 GCA_016199605.1 Armatimonadota bacterium
GGACAAAGCTGGAGCTTTATCCTACGGAAAGCCCGTTATTCCGGGATGCACCCCAGAGGATTGGGACCGCCCGGAAATGTCGGACTCTGCGAGTCCGCGATGTGTATGATGACCTATGACATTCAGCATCCTTCGGACTCTCAGAGTCCGAAGCGACCGGGTTGCCGACGCCGGGAAACGAAAGCCGCAGACGCGGAATCGGACAGCGGTCTTGTGAGAATGGGTATATGCTGTTGGGAATCGCCTTGCGCCGGTATGGAATCGGCTGTGGCGGTTGTGGAACCGGCATGGAAAGCTGGAGAACGTTACGAATTCGGTCGCGATTGACCGGTGGCAGGCGACGAAGGGGTTGCGCGGAGAGGAGATCGCAGTGATTGATCTGAGAACGAGCGTGGGCGACTTTGACTTGATGTTGGGCGGATTTGACTTGACTCCAGGCAGAACGGAATCGCCTTCACTAACTCCGCCCACGGTCATGTCAGAATCGCCCACGGTCGCGTCAAAGCCGCCCACGGTCAAGTCAAACCTGTCCGGGTCGGGTCAAACTTGCCCACGCTCAGGTCAAATCGGTTTGGATCAAGTCAAAGTCGCCCACACTCAGGTCAGGTTCCATACGCTCAAGTCAAAGTCGCCCACGGTCAAGTCAAGTCCGCCCAACATCAAGTCAAATTCTCCAGGCTCAAGTCACAAGCCTGGACGGTCGTTCGTGAGGTGAGGAGGCCCAATTCACGATTCGCGGTGCCCGTTCGCGAAGGCGAGAGGATCGCGTGCGCGCCCAAAAGGCCCGGAGGCAATCATACGAGGGACGGGTGCAGGTCTACAATGTCCGATTCCAGTTTCGTGAATTCCTACTTCCGCTCTGAGGGGAGAAGGTGAGTGGATACCCAATTCAATGAAAAGAGGTGAGGATGTATGTCTGTATCAAGAGAAATGGCAATCAGGGAAGGGATGAACACTCAGACGGCGATCGTGGAAGTCGGCATGGTGGAGGACCTGACGGTGGCGGAGGTCACGGCGCATCAGGGGATGATCGACGGTCTTAACACCGACCTGACGCAGGAAGGCACCGCCCAGGGAACGGCCACCGGGACCCGGGTGGCAAACCGGACGAAGTGGCAAGCCTTGTACACGTTGTGCGAGGCGGTGCAGGAGATCGCGGTGTCGAAGGCGCCGAACGAGGCGGGTCGGGCGGCGATGGAACGGGTGGACAGCGCGGGCGGGTTCAACGTGACCCGGGCGCGTCGCCTCGCGCGGCAGGTTCAGGGCGCTCTGGAGCAATATCCGGAGACTTTCAGGGGGCAAATCGAAGGCCGAAATCCTCGCGGCGTTGGACGAAGGGCTGGCCTCGGACAAGACTGCGTCGGGCGGGCGTGGCGCGCTGCAGAGCGTTCAGGGAGAGATTCGGAAAATGGTCACCGACCTCGACACCGAGAACGACCGGATTCTCACGATCCTGGAGAACAACTTCGACGAAGGCTCACCGGAGCGAGGGGTCATCGACCGCGCCCGCGTCCGCCGCCGCGCCACAACCAAGAAAGTCACCGAGCAGCCGGAAGAGAATCCGTAGCGGTGTGTGGGCGTGTGGGTGATGCAGCGTTGATCGTCGAGGAGGGCGCCAAATCTTGTTACGCCATTGTGCTGGTCAAGTAATAGTCTTTGCCCTATAATCCCGCTATGGAGTTCATCGAAACCTCCATCTTTACGAAGCTGGTCTACAACTACTTGACCGAAGACGAGTATGTGGGATTGCAGGGCTGCTTGATCAAGCGCCCGGACGCAGGCGTCGTCATACCGGGTTCGGGTGGCGTCCGGAAACTGCGTTGGGGTGCTGCCGGTAGAGGTAAACGCGGCAGTGTAAGGGTGATTTACTATTTGATGAAACAGGATGACGAGATCTGGCTGCTGACGATCTACGGTAAGTGGGAGAAAGCAAACATTGCCGCCCACGTCCTGCGACAGATTCTGAAGGAGTTCAAGAATGCCTGAGCGCAATATCGGTTTGGAAATCCTGGAAGGTATTCGAGAAATCAAGGCCCACAAGGCAGGCCAACGATGCTTGCGGACCCACTCTCTGAAGCGACCGGCTCCGCCTCAAACGATCCGCGCCAAGCTGCACATGTCGCAAGCTGCGTTTGCCGGGTTGTTGGGGGTGAGTCTTCGCACCCTTCGAGATTGGGAACAAGGACGACGCAAACCCAGCGGGCCAGCAGAAGCCTTGTTGCGGATTGCCGAACAACATCCCGAAGTGTTGATTCGACAGGCGTAGAGCGAATGCAGTCGCGGCTACAAGAGTGTTAGTCGGTCATCGCCACGGATAGCTGAGGTTATCCGCACCGCCGCATAACCTCACCGTGCCAGCGCGAAAGCGGCAGGCGCGGCCGGTTCGACGATGTGGGCGCCCTGGACTGGGACGGGAAAACCACCGCGACGGGGCAATCCATCGCAGACTGCGGAATAAAGGTAAAAAGAAACTGTTCGGCAGAGACATGAAAACCCACAAGACACGGCTCGCATTTGTCGCATGTGTGACGTTGGTCGCGGCATGCGTATTGATGGTCTCTCGGCTTGAGTGCGCACGCCGCTCACTCCCCGGACAACTCGTGCGCTACGCTCTGGGTACACCCGGCGCAGTTCAATGGGTTCAAGACCTGTCTGCAGATGTCAAATCCCTCAAGCATCCCGCGGACTTACGCTCCTGGGCGCAAGAAGTCGTGGACCGATACCGGCAGGGCATTATTGCAACAAACACAGCACCCAATTACTGGTCGCTTGGAGGGGTAGTCATCCCGGAGACCGAGATACCCGAATGGATTTGAGAGAAATGGAATAGGCCCATCTACGGAATGCCTGGCCCTCAGTTCACCATAAGCATCGATGAGAACAAAGAGCCCCGCTATGTCATCATTGGTTGGTATTTGATGGGTATTGCGGTGTGTGGAGACACGAGGACTGAGATCGCATTCACACCTTTCTACAGTGAAGAACCGGTGCCTGGAATAGTCACATATTCGCTCGAAAAATGAACGTGCCGATCCAGCGCGTTGAGGCTACTCGGGAGGCTGGGCGGCACCCGAGTAGCCTCACGCGTGACGTACGGCCCTCAATGGGTGACGCGGACCGATCCCCGGAAGCGTATCAAGGGCAGTGTCGCCAACAAAACCCTCCGTGCGGAGGCACATCGACCCTCAACCATTAACCATCACCCATACACTCACACAGGAGATTCCTCATGGCAACCCAACTTGCAGTCTACACCGACACGCTGTTGTTCCCGGTGATTCTCAAGCGGATCAATGAGGCGCAGGGCTCCATCAAGATTCTGACCTTCGTGTTCAAGGCGAGTTATGACTCGCCAAACCGGGGGAGTGCAGAATCAACGGGAAATCCCCTGGCGTCAGTCCCAATTGACCGGGTATCTTGCCCTATGTTAAACTTTGTCCGACATGCAAGCTGGAACGGAATCTGCCCGGTGTTCTGCCTCGGGGCCCTGCAAGATCAAGATCTGCGGGATCACCCGGCCTGAAGACGCACGGGTGGCGCAAGAGGCGGGAGCGGACTACCTGGGAGTAGTCGTCGAGTTCCCCCCGTCGCCCCGCTCACTGCCGGTCATGGAAGCTCAGAGCGTCTTCTCCACCTCAACGATCCGACCGGTAGCGGTGACCGTCAATCTCACCTTGGACCAATTGGGTTCCATCGCCGAGAATCTCTCTCTGATGGCGCTGCAGCTTCACGGCGATGAAACTCCGGAGCAAGTGCGAGAGCTTCGGGAGCGAGTCGCTTGCCAAATCTGGAAGACCTTGCACCTGCCACCGAAATCCGACGAGACCCACTGCGAGGGTGAAGCCCTCAAAGACCTGCTGGCGCAGGCGGAGGAGTATGTCGAAGCCGGAGTCAACTCCCTTGTCCTTGATGCCCTGGTCAAGACTGGCAACAAGGTGTCTTACGGTGGAACCGGGTGTCAAGTGGACTGGGACCTCGCGAGTCGATTCGCGGCCGAGAGGCATGTTATTCTGGCCGGGGGCTTGACCCCGGACAATGTGCGGGAAGCGGTCCGCAGCGTGCAGCCGTTTGCTGTCGATGTTTCAAGCGGCGTAGAGTCCTCTCCGGGAATCAAGGACCACGACATGATCCGGCGGTTCATATCCGAAGCAAGGGCCGGCCAGTCATCACACGCCCTTACTGAAAAGGAGACCCTCCTATGACGGCAATAAACCTCAGCAGAGCATCCGTGCAGCGGGCAGTGCTCAAAGCGGTTTGCGTCGGCATCATGCTAACGCTGACCCGTCCTTCCTCGGCAGAGCAGGCAAAGGAACGGAAGCCAGGCCCAGGCTCGGGCAAACCGGTTGCGGCGCCAGCGGAGACGAAGCGGAATCCGTCAGGTCCCCGCATGCCTCGCCCAGGACCGAGAGGCGGGCCTTTCCGCGGTGGACCCGGGATGCCTGGAATGCGCCCCCCAATGCCTGGCGGCAATCCGGGCGGCCCGAACACGGGGGAAGGTCCCCACGAGGCGACTACCGGCTATGAGCCATCGGGAGACGACGTGGTCGATCTCCTTTGGCGAAAGACTGACTATTACTTCCATGAAGGCGATTATGAAAACGCAATTCGACTTCACCGGCTCATTGTGGAGTACGAACCGGATTTCACGGATGCTTACGCGGTTTGCGCCTGGCTGATAGAGAGTCAGGGCCAGGACAAGGAAGCCCTCGCTTTTCTGAAACAGGGACTCAAAGCCAACCCTGAGGTTTATGATCTCTACTTTGAGATCGGGAACTACTACTTCAAACGCAAAGACCCGAAGAAGGCGCGGGAATACTGGGAGCAAGCGGTCAAGTACGAGCACCCTTTTTACGTGACGAGAATGCTGGCGCACGCCTGCGAGAAGAGTGGCGACCTTGAAGCCTCACGCAAGATATGGAAGCAAATGCTCAGCCAGGATCCCAACGACGGCGTTGCCGTTCTTAACTTGAAGCGAGTGGAATCGAAGCTTTCGGGCGGAAAGTGACTATACTCGATAAGGAGGAGAGTCCCCTGTTGTGAGACAGTCCAACTGTCTCACAACAATGTGGTGTTCCCAACCTTAACGAGTATACGGTACCGTGAGGAGCGATTGACATGACCCAATCGAAGGAGAAGCTGGCGGTTGACGTGGCGACACCCGCGGGCACTGCTATGCCCTCTCTGATGGAGGAAATCGAAGGGATCCAGGTCGTGGAGGAAGCAGAGCAATTGCTGGTGCAGGGGATGAAGGTGGACACGGATGTTCTGGTTGTCGGCAGCGGGCCCGGCGGGTATGTGGCCGCTATACGGGCGGCGCAATTACGTGGTCAGGTTGTCCTGGTCGAAGGACGAGAGCTGGGGGGCACTTGTCTGAACCGGGGGTGCATTCCTACGAAAGCCTTGCTCGAATCGGTTTCCGTCCTGCACACCCTCAAAAAAGCCAGGGAATTCGGTATCGAGTGCGGGGAAGTGAAGGCGGACTTCGAGAAGATTACCGCGCGGGTTCAGCGAGTGGTCAAGCAGTTGCGGTCCGGCGTCGAGTTCCTGATGAAGAAGAATGACATTCGTGTCGTGAACGGATGGGCCTCTCTGAAGTCGGCTCATACGGTTCTCGTCACGAAGCCGGATGGGAGTTCCGAAGAGATTACCGCTCGCAACATTATCATCGCCTCCGGATCCCGTCCGTCCAAAGTACCCGTGCCAGGCGCCGAGGGTGACAGGGCCCTGAACAGCGATACACTTCTCGAGCTTCGTGCTCTTCCCGAGAGTCTGGTGATCGTTGGAGCCGGCGCCGTGGGAGTCGAGTTCGGCCAGATCTTCGCGCTTCTCGGAAGCAAGGTCACGATGGTCGAGATGATGCCGCGCCTTCTTCCTCTCTGCGAACCAGAGATCAGCGAAGAGATGACCCGCGTTCTGAAGAAGTGCGGCATTGCCGTGGAAACGGATTCCATGGTCAAATCCCTCTCGGATACCGGTGACCGTATCAAGGTGAGCTATCTCACCGGCGGGAACGGCGCGTCAGACTCTGTCGGAGAGGCGAAAGAGATCGAGGCCGATTACGTCTTGATAGCAGTCGGAAGGATTGCAGAAGTCGAAAGCCTTGGACTGCAAGCCCTGGGGGTGAAGCTCGACCGTGGCAAACCCATCGTTAACGAGAGGATGCAGACGAATATCGCTGGTCTCTATGCGGTGGGCGATGCCCTCCGAGGTGTGGGACTTGCGCATTGGGCTTCAGCCGAGGGGATCGTTGCTGCCGAGAACGCGATGGGCAAGGAGGCAACGATGGGCGACCGTCCCATCCCAGCCTGCATCTACACCGAGCCGGAAATCGCCACGGTGGGCAAGACGGAACAGGAAGCCCTGGCAGCCGGGCACGAGATCATCGTGGGGAAATTCCCCTATCGGGCCTTGGGGAAGTCGGTGGCCTCCGGAGCTCGAGAGGGATTCTTCAAGATCATCGCCGACAGCGATTATGAACGCATTCTTGGCGTCCACATCGTCGGTCCCCGAGCCACGGACATCATCGGGGAGGCGACTCTGGCACTCCAGTTCGGCGCCACGATTACGGAACTCGTGGAGACCGTGCATGCCCACCCAACCTTCGCTGAGGGTCTCGTCGAAGCAGCGCTCGCGGCACGCGGGGAAGCAATCCACGGAGCGTAAACGGACAGAGGATCGTTAAGGTCAAAAACTCATCTTCTCATGCTATGTAGGGAACGGTCGCCGTGCCGTTCCTGCCGGGACGGGAACGGCACGGCGACCGTTCCCTACCTTTGCCAAGGCCGTATTTCCGACCTTAGCGAGTATACATAACAATATGTCTCTTACTCGCCTAACAATCCAGCCGTTGATTGACCTCGCCCTGCGAGAGGATATCGGTACGGGTGACGTCACAACGGACTTGACCGTTTCTCCCGCAGCCACTTCTGCTGCCGAGTTGATTGCCAAACAGGAAGGGGTGATCGCCGGTCTGCCCGTGGCACGGTGGGTTTTCGAGACCCTCGATCGCGAGGTCCAGTTCGAGGAAGTCGTCGCAGAGGGTGATGGGATCGAGTTCGAAGATGACAACGTTACTTTAAAGCTCCTTGCCCGGTTGACCGGTCGCACTCGGGCTCTGCTAACCGGCGAGAGAGTCGCTTTGAACTTCCTCCAGAGAATGTCCGGGATTGCGACGATGACGGCTCACTTCGTTGAATCAGTCTCCACCATTTCCGCGAACGCCGACCAGGCGGCGTCCCGACCGGGAAAGGGCATCCGCACCCAGGTTCTTGATACGCGCAAGACGACTCCCGGTCTTCGTGTCTTGGAGAAGTATGCCGTGCGGGTCGGCGGCGGAACCAACCACCGCTTCGGACTTTACGATGCCGTTTTGATCAAAGACAACCACATTGCTGCATGCGGGGGAATCGGGATCGCGGTGGCCCGCGCTCGCGCCAGCGTCTCCCCGACCATGCGAATTGAAGTGGAAACCCAGAACCTGCGCCAAGTCCGTGAAGCTCTTGAGGCAGGCGCGGATATCATCATGCTGGACAACATGACCGTTGAGTCCATCCGGGAAGCGGTCCTTATGATCGCCGGAAAAGCAAAGGTGGAGGTATCCGGGGGTGTGAACGAAGACAACATCGGCGACCTCGCAACCACTGGAGTGGACTACATCTCCGTGGGAGCGTTGACCCATTCTGCTCCCTCCCTCGACATCTCCTTGAGGCTCCTATGACTGGAGCTCTGAAGCCATGATGATCCCGCACGTAGAGCCAGGGCTTGTATCGACACGTTCCTCGACCAAGGCCTTTCTTGCCGCTGTTCCCTGCCTCGCCTGCTCACCGCCAATCCAGTACATCATTGGAATCCAGTGATGCGAGACTACGTAACTATCGTCGGCGCCGGGCTTGCCGGCGCGGAGGCTGCGTGGCAGGCCGCTCAACTGGGAGTCCGCGTTCGGCTGTATGAGATGCGCCCGGTAGTAGGGACACCCGTTCACCAGACGGGAAACATGGCGGAATTGGTGTGCAGCAATTCTCTTCGATCCAACGAGCTGGAGCGGGGTCCGGGTCTCCTCAAAGAGGAGATGCGCAGGCTGGGCTCCCTCATTCTTCGGTCCGCGGACGCGTGCGCCGTTCCTGCGGGTACAGCCTTGGCGGTGGATCGAGTTCTCTTTGGCGGAGCCGTCACCGATGCCGTCGAACAACATCCACTCGTCACCGTCGAACGCTGTGAGATCACCGAAGTTCCCACAGACCGGCCCTGCGTCGTAGCGACGGGCCCACTGACCTCGGACGCCCTGTCCGGAGACTTGTGCCGGATCATGAAGGAGGCAACCGGATCGGAGGAATTGCTCTACTTCTTCGACGCCGTCTCCCCTATCGTTGAGGCGGACACCATCGACTATGATCGGGTCTTCGAGGCTTCCCGATACGGAAAAGGAGAGGCCGCGTACCTGAACTGTCCGATGAACGAGAGCCAGTACGATGCCTTCCGAGACGCGCTGCTTGCGGCTGAAAAGGCCAGCCTGCACGAGTTCGAGAGGAAGTTCTTCTTCGATGGTTGCCTCCCTATCGAGGAACTTGCAGAGCGCGGTCGAGACACGATGCGTTTCGGTCCGATGAAACCGGTGGGTCTGCTCAACCCGAAAAGCGGGAACACTCAACCGTTTGCCGTAGTTCAACTCCGTCAGGAGAACAACGCCAAGACCCTTTACAATCTGGTCGGTTTCCAAACGCGTCTTACCTGGCCCGAGCAGACACGCGTGTTCCATAAGATTCCTGGGTTGGGAAGCGCCGAGTTTGCCCGTTACGGAGTGATCCATCGGAACACGTTCATCAACTCTCCTCGTGTCCTGAAGCCGACCTACGAGTTTTGCCCGAGCGGACAAGCAACGGGCCTTTTCTTCGCGGGCCAGATTACGGGAGTGGAGGGGTATATCGAATCGGCGGCCTCGGGACTGATCGCGGGACTCAACGCCGCTCTCCTGGAGCGCGGTGAAGACGCTATCGTCTTCCCACCCACAACAGCCCTGGGCGCTCTCTCGCACTACATCAGCACCGCCGACCCCGAGCACTTCCAACCGATGAACGTCAACTTCGGGCTTCTAATTCCTCTGGATGATCCCCCGCGATCGAAGAAGCTGGCGCGGGAGATGATGGTCCAACGAGCCCTGAAGAACATCAAAGAGATTGCCTCGGAACTTGACGACCGTAGGACCAACAGCAACAGCACTCCTTGACTGCCCTATGTACGGCTACATCGACCATTTTATCTCTTACCTTCGCGACGTGCGCAATCACTCGGCCCATACGGTCCGATCCTATGCCCGGGACATCCTGCAGTTTGTGGACTTCCTGGAGCAACAGGGGTTCAAGATCGAAGCCACTGAATGGGGGCAGATCGACTATCTTATCATTCGTCGCTTCCTGGGCAAGCTGTCAGAAGAAGGCTACACTCGGCGGTCGGTGGCCCGGAAGTTGTCGTCCCTCAAATCCTTCTTCCGGTTTCTGCTTCGGCAGGGACTTGTGTCGACCAACCCCGCGGCCCCAGTGACTTCCCCCAAACTGGAAAAGCGGTTGCCGGGAGTCCTGGAGAAGTCAGAGGTCGAGCAATTGCTGGCAGCCCCGCCTGGGGACAACCCCAAGGGACTCAGGGACGGGGCCATCCTAGAGACCCTTTATGCGACCGGAATGCGGGTCGCCGAGTTGGCCCACATCGACCTCGGGGACCTCGACTACCACGCCGGAGAGGTCCGCGTCGTGGGGAAAGGCAACAAGGAACGGATTGTCCTGCTTGGTAGTTGTGCCCTCCAGGCCTTGCGTTCCTACATCGTCGACGGTCGCCCGCGTTTGGCGCAGGGAAGTGCAAGGTCCGACTCCGCCCCGACGGACGCGCTCTTCCTGAACCGGGACGGCACGCGCCTTACCGACCGGAGCATCCATCGCGTCGTGGTCCGCTACGCGAAAGCCGCAGCTCTATCCCAGAAGGTGACCCCACACACCCTTCGACACTCCTTCGCCACCCACATGCTTGAAGCCGGAGCAGACCTGCGGGTCGTGCAGGAACTCCTCGGCCACGCCAACCTCGTCAGCACTCAGATCTATACCCACGTCAGCAAGGAGCACCTCAAGCAGGTCTACGACAAGGCACACCCCAGGGCGTGAGGATGGAGAAAGCGTAGGTGGGTGTGGAGGCAGACCTTGTGACAGAGCAAGGAGGACTGTGGAAGAGGTTGTTGGCGTCTGTTAATTCGGTCGGCAATGTGATAATCTGGAGAGCGTCATGAGCAAGGAAGAACCCCCTCAAGCACTTTCATACGCGGACTCCGGTGTGGATCGCGATGCAGCGACCAATGCCGTAGAGCGAATCAAGCAAACGGTGCGGTCAACCTTTACTCCCAACGTTCTGACCGACCTCGGGTCCTTCGGCGCTCTGTTTCGACTGGACGCGACTCAATACCGGGAGCCCGTGCTGGTTTCCTCCACCGATGGTGTAGGCACCAAACTGAAAATCGCTTTCGAGATGAACCGGCACGACACGATCGGCATTGACCTTGTCGCCATGTGCGCCAACGACGTGCTCGCCCAGGGAGCGAAACCGCTCTTCTTCCTCGATTACTTTGCGAGTAGCAAGATGGTCCCGGAGCGTTTTGAGCAAATCGTTGCGGGAATCGCCGCGGGCTGTCGCGAAGCAGGCTGCGCTCTCATTGGCGGGGAGAATGCGGAGCTTCCAGGATTCTACCAGGTCGACGAATATGACCTGGCGGGATTCTGTGTCGGGATCGTAGACAAAGACAGGATCATCGACGGTTCGTCCATTGAGCCGGGCGACGTGGTTCTTGGACTGGCATCAAGTGGCCTGCACAGCAACGGTTACTCCCTGGCTCGCAAGGTGTTGCTGGAGGTCGCTGGTCTGGCGTTGGATCAGCCAGTGGAGGGACTGGCAGGCTCACTTGGCGAAGAACTGCTAAAGCCGACCCGTCTCTACATCAAGCCAGTCCTCTCGCTCTTGGAGGCTCTGGGGCCGCAAGCCGTCAAGGGCATCGCCCACATCACCGGGGGTGGACTGATTGAGAATATCCCCCGCATGTTGCCGGAGGGAACGCAGGCCGAAATCCATCGGGGCAAGTGGACGGAACCTCCCATCTTTGAGTTGATCCAGAGATTGGGGAACGTCGTGACGGACGAGATGTTCCAGACGTTCAACATGGGGATCGGGATGGTGCTGGTGACGGAGACGAAAGTAGCGGAGCAAGCGTGCCACCATTTGGATTCATGCGGAACCGACTGTAGCATCATCGGTCGAATTGTGAAGACCGACGAAACGCCTTCGTGCGTCATGATTGAACATTGATTCCGTAGTGGAGCATTATGGAAAAACAAGTCCCACACCCGAAATCACAAATTGCCGTCCTCGTCTCAGGTCACGGTCGCGGCAGTAATTTCCAGGCCATCGTGGAGGCCGTCGAGAGTGGCCCTGGGCCTGCTCATGTCCGCTTGCTGGTCAGCGCCAACGCCGAGTGCGGCGCAGTGGAGCGCGCGGGCAGCCATGGGATCGAGACCCTTGTGCTGAGTCCGAAGCAGTTCGACTCGGAGCTTGCCTTCGATGAGGCAATCGCCGAGGCAATCGCGTCGCGTGGGATCGAATTGGTCTGCCTCGCCGGTTACATGCGGAAGCTGACGCCGGAATTCATCCGGCAGTTTCGCAACCGGATCATGAACATCCACCCGGCGCTACTCCCGGCCTTTGGTGGCCAGGGGATGTACGGCCTTCGCGTTCACGAGGCGGTGATCGAGTCCGGGGCGAAGTTCAGCGGTGCGACGGTGCACTTCGTGGATGAGGAATACGACCACGGTCCGATCATCGCACAGGCCATCGTTTCGGTGGCCGATGACGACACCCCTCAGACCTTGGCAGACCGGGTCTTGAGGGCGGAACATCGCATCTACCCCGAGGCCATTGCGCTCTTCGCAAAAGGACGGTTAAGCGTCAACGGACGACGAGTCCGCGTCAATCCATAGTTTCGGACACTACAACGAAGAGGTAGAAGGCAGAATGGCAACCAGAATTCAGCGTGCTCTCATAAGCGTTTCCAACAAAGCCGGTGTAGTCGAGTTCGCAAGGGAGCTTGCCTCTCTCGGTGTCGAGATTCTGTCAACAGGAGGGACCGCCAAGGCGCTCCGCGAATCCTGGGTTGCAGTGACCGATGTTTCTCAGGCTACGGGCTTCCCGGAGATGATGGACGGCAGAGTCAAGACGTTGCATCCCGCAATCCATGGCGGACTGCTGGCGCTGCGCGACAACCCAGACCATTTGCAGCAGATTGCCGATCAGGGCATCCAGCCGATTGACCTGGTCGCCGTGAATCTGTATCCGTTTGCGGAAACGATCTCCAAGCCGGAGGTCACCGAACACGACGCCATCGAGAACATTGACATTGGCGGTCCGAGCATGGTGCGGTCGGCGTCGAAGAACTTCGCCAGCGTGACCATCGTCGTTGACCCCTCAGACTATGCGAAGGTGCTGGAGGAAATCCGACAGGATGGAAACACGACAACCGAGACCCGCCGGTTGCTCGCGGTCAAGGCGTTTGCTCATACATCGGCCTACGATGCGATGATCCATGACTACCTCTGGCGGACCGCCAAGGCTCAGGGAGTGATCACCGATGACTTGCCCGAGAGTCTGCGTGTTTCCGGTGAACGTCTGCAGACGTTGCGTTACGGCGAGAACCCGCACCAACGGGGCGCGTTCTATCGGTCGGCAACTCCGGAAGCAGGTTCCATCGCTGCGGCCCGGCAACTGAGCGGCAAGGAGTTGTCCTACAACAACCTTGTGGATGTGGACGCAGCTTGGCAGTTGGCGTGTGAGTTTGACGAACCCGCCGTGTCCATCATCAAACACACAAATCCGTGTGGATGCGCGGTGGGGGGCACTTCCTTGGAGGCTTACCAACGCGCCTGGGAAGCGGATCCGGTGTCGCGATTCGGCGGCATCGTTGCGCTTAACCGGTCGGTCGATGGAGCGACCGCGACCGAACTGGTCGCGCCGGGCAACTTCTACGAAGTCATCATCGCACCGGGATTTGAAGAGATCGCTCTGGCGATCATCCAGAACCGGAAGGGCTGGGGACAGAACGTCCGACTCCTCGCGACGGGCGAATGCCTGCCAAGTGGCGGGGGAGCCGCTGCACGCTTTACCGTGCGAAGCGTGACAGGCGGTTTCCTCGTTCAGGACGAAGACCTCCATCGGTTGACAGCCGAAGACCTCAAAGTTGTGACAGCCCGGCAGCCTTCAGACGAGGAGGCGCACGATTTGCTGTTTGCCTTCAAGGTCGTCAAGCATGTAAAATCGAATGCGATTGTCCTCGCCAAAGACGGCGCCCTCGTTGGAATGGGGGCAGGACAACCGAACCGTGTGATATCTGTTCAACTGGCAATCCAGCAAGCAGGAGAGAAGGTAAAGGGATCGGTTTTGGCGTCGGACGCCTTCTTCCCATTCCCGGACGGGCCCGAGACGGCGGCGCTAGCGGGAGTGGTCGCTATCATCCAACCCGGCGGCTCCACAAAAGACTCGGACACCATCGCGGTAGCTGACCAGTATGGAATGGCGATGGTGTTTACAGGGGTACGGCATTTTAGACATTGACGCATGCGAGGTGCATTCACGATGAATGAGACAACCTGTAAAGCAGATCAAGGGACCGCCCAGGGGGTTCTTATCGTACCTGCACCCTCGAATGGTTCGTCGGAGCAAGAGATAAAGGTCATGTCATTTGAGGAACGGGCCGCATGGTGGGAAAGAGTGAAATCCTCGGGGTCCATGCATTCTCCGGAAGGACAAGCCATGAGCAGCGCCGTACGGAAAGAAAGCGACCAACTCTATGAGAGATACGCCAAACCCTATGAGGAAGATTACTACGGGAAGTTCGTCGCCATCCATCCCGGAGGAGAGATGATCATCGCAGACAAGCGCTATCTCGTTTTGGAGGAGATGCGGAACCGTTGGGGAGAAATCTGGTGTGCCTTTCGGCGCTTTGGGAACCTACCTATGTTTGAGTGGAAGAGCGCAAGGTGGTAGTCAGCGATCGTTACCCTTATCTGGATTTTGAGTGTCGCGTGTTCGGTGAGCGTTTCATCGATTCAGCGTATGTGGATACAGGTTTCAGCGGAGGGATCGTCGTTCCACAGTCCCTCTGGGCGCATCTCTGGCCCCTCTACGAGGCAGAAGTGGTCCATCTCGGCGATGGCTCCTCCAAGCTGGTCGCCCATTGGGATGGAGAGGTGCGGGTGGGAGGAAAGACTTTTCCCGTTACAGTCCTGTGTCTCGGGGATGAGTTCATCGTGGGCCGGGAAGTGATCGACCGAGCCAGGTTGAATCTGTCGCTCGGGCAGCGCATCGTGTTGGATTTCGACGGACCAAATCCTCTGGTTCGTCCCTGCATCTCCCGCCTCACCCCGTACCAACCCGGCAAGCCGATTGAGGAAGTCAAGCGGGAGTTGGGGTTGACCGATGTCATCAAGATGGCGTCCAACGAGAACGTGCTCGGGCCTTCACCGAAAGCCATCGAGGCAATGCGAAACCTCGCGCCGGAGGTTTTCTACTACCCCGAAGGCAGCGGACCAGACCTCCGAAGCGCTCTGGCAAAAAAGTGGGACGTCTCGCCCGATCAGATCATCCTGGGGAACGGTTCCGATGAGATCATCTCCTATCTCGGTCTCACCTATCTCAACCCCGGAGATGAAATCCTCCAGGCGGAGCCGACGTTCAGCGAATACCGGGCCATCGCTACGCTGTGCGATGCCGAGACGATTTCCGTGCCGTCCACTGATGATCTGCGCCACAACCTGACGGCCATGCGTGCCAGGGCTACGAATCGGACGAAGCTCTTCTTCATCGGCAACCCGAACAACCCGACGGGCACCATCGTTACCCGCGATGAGGTTGAAGCGTTGTTGGCGGACTTGCCCGATCAGGTGATCGTCGTGCTTGACGAAGCCTACTATGAATACGTAGAGAGCGCCGCCTACCCGGACTCGCTGGACTACGTCCGCCAGGGGAAACGCGTCATCGTTCTCCGAACCTTCTCGAAGGCTTATGCGCTGGCAGGACTTCGCGTCGGTTACGGCATCGCTCCTCCAGAGATCATCGGCTGCCTGAATCAGGTGCGCCAGCCTTTCAACGTCAACTCTATCGCCCAGGCCGCCGCGACCGCGAGTCTCACGGACGAGACTCAGGTTGCGCGGTCCCGGAAGATGAACTCCGAAGGGAAACAGTATCTGTATGGCGAGTTCGATCGTCTGTCGCTGAAGTATGCCCCGTCGGAAGCAAACTTCATATTCGTGGACACCGGCAAGGACTCGAAGCAGGTGTTTCAGGCGCTGCTGAAGCGAGGCGTCATTGTTCGCACGGGTGACGTATTCGGATGCCCAACGTTCATTCGAGTGACCATGGGCACCCGTGACATGAATGAACGGTTTGTCCGGCAACTCGAAACGGTACTTGCAGAACTATGATACGAAAGCCGAGGTTTGGAGACTGGATGCCTTCGCTGGCGCAAACGATCCCTCCACCATTGAAGAACGGGAGGGTTCAGGGGTAATGAAGGATAGCCTTCACGAGAAGCCCTTGTTCGGCACTGTTGCGATCCTCGGTGTTGGACTGATTGGCGGCTCCATCGGTTTAGCACTGAAACGAAAGGGGCTTGCGCACAAGGTCATCGGATGCGCTCGCAGAGAGAAGACCATCCAAAGCGCTCTCACCGTCGGCGCGATTGACGAGGGAACTCTTGACTCCTGCCATGCGGTGGCGACTGCCGACCTGGTGGTTATCGGAACCCCGGTGGGCGACATCGTTGCTACGTTGGAGAAAGTGCTCCCTTGTCTTCAGGAGGGGTCGCTCGTCACGGATGTTGGCAGCACGAAGGGCGACATTGTTGCGGCTGCTGAATCACTCCTGCTGAAGGAGGGGCGAGAACTCCACTTCGTCGGTGGCCACCCGTTGGCAGGTTCTGAGAAAAGCGGCCCAGCCTCCGCACGTGCCGACCTCTTTCAGGAGGCCACGTGGGCAATTACTCCCTCCAGCAGCAGCAGTGACGCGGCCGTTTCGAGGCTTATCCAAATGGTCGAGAGCATCGGGGCTGTTCCTCTCGTCCTGGATCCCGATACTCATGACGCGATTGTCGCCTACACGAGCCACTTGCCTCACCTGGTTTCCTCTGCCCTCGTCAACGCAATCCATGCAGGTAGTGGCCATCAATCCGTGACTCCCCTGCTCGCCGCCTCAGGGTTTCGCGACACAACGCGTTTGGCTGAAAGCTCTTGGAACGTTTGGCGGGACATTTGTATGACCAACCGAAGAAACATCCTGGCCGCCCTTCGATCCATGAAGCACCAGCTTGAGAACCTCGAGGCGTTCTTGCAGGCTGAGAACGAGGCTGATCTCATCGCCTGGCTAAAGCAAGCGGCCGAAAAACGACCCGAGTTGGCCCGACGAGGGGCAGCGCGATGAATCTCATTGTCTCTCCCGTAAAACGTATCTCCGGAGAGCTTCACGTTCCAGGGGACAAAAGTATCTCCCATCGCGCGGCAATGATCGCGAGTCTCGCGGAAGGGGAAACACACATAAGGGGCTTCCTTACGGCGGAGGATTGCCTTAACACGCTGGAAGTCCTGCGTGAGTTGGGTGTTCCCGTCGTCCGCGGGTTTAGTCACGTAGCCATCTCAGGGAAAGGGCTCGGAGGGTACCTTCCACCTTCGGGGCCACTCTTCGTCGGGAACTCCGGAACTACTTTCCGTTTAATGATGGGTCTGGTTGCGCCACAGCCTTTCGATGTGACCCTCGACGGCGATGAATCGATCCGCAAGCGTCCCATGGATCGCGTCGCCAAACCGTTGAGTTTGATGGGGGCCCAAGTCCA
>JACQGJ010000523.1 GCA_016199605.1 Armatimonadota bacterium
AAGATGACCGACCTCGGGCCTTTCCGAGCGATTCGGTTCGAGGCGCTGCGATCCTTGGGAATGCAGGACCGGGGTTACGGTTGGACGGTAGAGATGCAGGCTAAGGCAGCGATGCAGGGAATGAGAGTTGTCGAGGTGCCGGTAAGCTACCGGAAACGAATCGGCAAGTCGAAGATCACTGGTACCGTGGTCAACTCCATGAGAGCAGGGATAACGATCGTGAGCGTGCTTGTCAGGCTGCGGTTCTCGCGTGAGCGTCGCGCCCTGAGGACCTGACACAGCCTGTCAGGTCAACGCTCCGCCGCAGCTCGACCCGGCTCCCGCCGTACAGGCGTAGCAGTGCTCGCCGGTGGAGATGGTTCGTCTCTCCAGCCGCGTGAGGTCGAAGTTGAAGATCGTCGTGGGCGCCCCGTGATTCACAGCGAGATTGATCATCTGGTTGAAGTCGCAGTCGTAGAGTCGGCCGTCCCAACCCACGCTGAGGAGGTTTCGGCACATGACTGATCTCACCGTTGTCGGGTTGAACGCGTCGCGCAGCCTCTGCAGGTAGTCGTCGTACCTTCCGGTACGAAGCAAGTCGTGCCGGAATCGACCAATCGGGACGTTGGTGATTACGTAGAGGTGATTGAAGACAAGACCGTAGCGGAGGCTCAGCTCTCTCCTGTAGTCTTCTTCGAGTTGGTCCTGGGGAGGTGGAAGGTAGTCGCCGACAGGGTTGTATACGAGGTTCAGAACCAGACCCGTTGACGGATGGCCGTAACCCTCTTCATTGAGCCATCGAAGCGCTCGCAAGCTCTTCTCGAAGACCCCCGAACCTCTCTGGGCATCAACGTTCCCCTCCAGGTAACAGGGCAGGGAGGCGATGACTTCGACCCGACGGTCGCGAAAAAACCGGGGCAAGTGCCCTTTCCCCTCCTCGAAGTACACCGTCAGGTTGGACCGTACCCTCACGTGTTTGCCGAGAGCCGTCGCCTGCTCAACGAGGTACTCGAAGTGAGGGTTCATCTCCGGAGCGCCACCGGTTATGTCGAGGTTCGGAATGTCGTGGGTCTTGAGTACGCGCACCACGGCCTCCACCGTTTCGCGGGACATGATCTCAGTGCGAAGTGGGCCCGCTTCCACGTGACAGTGAAGGCAGGCCTGGTTGCACAACTTCCCGAGGTTGACCTGGAGAGTGTCAAGACGATCTGATTCAAAGGGCTCTTCCCCCAGAATTCGCAGTTGCTGCTCAAAGTGATTCATACGCCTGGTGCTCCTCGTGGAGTGCTGCAAGATTGAACACGTGCCAGACTCGAGAGGTTCCTCGGTGACCCCACACGCATGACGGGGGTCCCTATTCGACTCTGCGGAAGATCAAACAGTAATGGTGGTGGTAGTTTGGCACGAAGGTCTTCGGGTATCCCCAGATACCAAGAGGTTTGGTGTTCTGGCACCAGAGGCGTTCGCCCTGAAATTGGTACGCCGTCGAGAGGCGGCGAGTCAGGTCCCACGCAAGGGGTTTGATTTCTCCGTCGGGAGCGCGGAGGTTTTGGACGACGATGGTCATGTACCTCTGCGGTTTCAGGAGGGGGTGCAACCCCTCGAAGATGAGACCAAGTCGTTCGATGAATTCATCGTAGTCCTCGATGTTCCCAAGGTCAGCGAGAGAGTCCGAGTAGTGAGTATCCAACCCCTGCTTCCCCCGCTGCTTCTGCTTGGACTCAACGCCGCCCCTGCTTTTGCGCAGCATGCTCCAGTAGGGTGGAGAGGTCATGATGAAGTCGAACTGAGGAAGACCACTTTCATCACGCGGGAGTGGGAGAGACTGCAGCTCGTCTTGGCCCCAGAACTCGGATTCCTGGAGATGCGCGGCGTTTCCGAGAACGGGGAAAACGGATTCCTCGAACATCGGGAGAGCGGAGAGGCGTTGGCGCATAGTCGAAACATACTTCGGGTTGATCTCGACTCCGAGGGCGTTTCTTCCGGTTTCCCGACAGGCAACGAGGGTGGCTCCTGACCCCGCGAAGGGATCCAGCACCCATCCTCCAGGCTTCGTGAAGAATCGAACGAAATCCGCGACCAACTCCTCAGGATAGCGGGCCGGGTGCAATTCGGTGTTCTTGTTCTTCCAGTACCGGGGAGAATCGCACACGAACCACGTCCGGGTGAATTTGATCCACTCGGTGCCGGTGAGGTCATTGAGTTGATTGCGAGGATGGATCCTGCTCTTCGTTTCCTCCTCCGGAGCCTGCCCTTCCTTTCCCTCCATGCGTGATCCGCTCATTCTGGTGTTTCAACCACCCGCACTACCTCCTCAAGCGTTGTAAGACCGGACAGAACCTTGTGCAAGCCATCTTCCCGCATGGACTTCATCCCTGAATGCCGTGCGGCTTCGCGCAGGTCCGCGACGGAGGCGCGGCGGACGATCAACTCCCTCATCTGCTCGTTCATCTGGAGGAATTCATAAATGCCGGTTCTCCCTCGGTATCCCGAGGAGCGACAAGCTGTACACCCGCGACCGTAGTAGAATTGCCCCTGAGCCTCAGCGGGGAGACCGGCGGCCAGCAAGGACGTTGCCGGAGGCTGTACCGTCTGCCGGCACTGGTCACATACACATCGCACCAGGCGCTGCGCCAGGACACCGGTGAGTGAACCGGCGATCAGGAACGGCTCGACTCCCATGTCAGTCAGTCGATTCACCGTGCTCGGAGCATCGTTGGTGTGAATGGTTGACATCACGAGGTGTCCGGTCATCGCGGCTTCGACCGCCATCTTGGCGGTCTCCGTGTCTCGAATCTCACCCACGAGGATAACATCGGGGTCCTGACGCAGCAGATGGCGCATGACCGAGGCGAAAGTCATCCCCGCTTTCCGGTTCACCTGCACCTGGTTGATGCGGGGAAAGGTGTATTCGACAGGGTCTTCCACCGTGACAAAGTTGCGTTCCGGCGTGTGGGAACGATGCAAGAGAGAGTAGAGCGTGGTGGTTTTCCCCGAGCCTGTCGGCCCCGCAACCAGCAACAATCCATGCGGCTTGGTAACCGCCACTTCAGTCTGCTGCTGCACGTCGGCGTTCATCCCCAACTCCTCCATGCGCAAAAACGCGTTGGCCCGATCCAGGAGACGGAGCACCGCCTTTTCTCCGTGTATTGTCGGGAGGGTAGACACACGGAAATCGTAAGTCTTCTTATTGTTGTTCACGCGGAACTGCCCATCCTGTGGCTTGCGCGCCTCGGCAATATCAATGTTGGCCATCACTTTCACGCGGATGATGAGCGGCTGGTACATGGTTTGCCGGTTGATCGGCATGATGTCGTAGAGAATCCCGTCAATCCGATAGCGGAGGGTCACTTCCTTGGGACCTGGCTCGATGTGAATGTCCGAAGCGCGGTTCTCGATGGCTTCACGCAGGATCACGTTGAAAAGGCGGATGACCGGCGCCTCGGTCACCATGGCTTCCAGGTCATCCAATCCTTCAACGCCGACGGAGTGGGAATCCCCGGCCTCTTCGGCGGATTGAGACGCGACAGGTTGAGTATGGCGAGGCTTGTGCCGCAGAAACCGAGCCAGATCCTTCGGCGAGGCCAGCACTGGAACGATGTTGAGGCTTGTCCCGCGGCGAAGGTCGTCAATCACTACGACGTCGCCCGGATCTTCCATCGCCACGAACAGTCGATTCCCTTCCAGCTTCAGAGGCAGGAGCGCATGGTGTTTCTGGAGATCAGCGGGAATGTGACTCATCAATCCCATATCCGGGTCGAACTTCTCGGGAGTGAAAAGAGGAAACTTCAGATGCTGGGCTATCATCAGGTATAGATCGGTCTCTTTGACCAGGCTCATGTTCACGAGAATCTCACCGATGCTGCCCGCGAGAGACCCTCTGCCTTGCTGGACCAACTCCCAATCTTCCTTCGACACCAGCCCCTTGTGCAGCGCCCAGTCTCCGACGATGTCCCCCAGCCGATCAAGGATGCGACTCAAACGCGTGTCCCCTCCTCTCCCTGTCGATTAGTGGCGCGGGCGCCCAAACTTGCTCCGGACTCCCCCAACCCGCGCAACTGGCAAAGCTGGTCGAGCGTCGATTGGGCTGCCTTTATGACATAGGAATCGTCGCCGCCGATGGTGACCATCCTGAAACCTTCCCGTATTCGCCGGGCGGCAGCCTCGGCAGAGGTGCAGTGAAGCCCCACCGGCAGTCCCAGTTTCCGGCCCGCTTCGAGCACCTCTTGGACCGCCGCGGCTACTTCAGGGTCGCCGCACTCGATATCCGGCTCCCGATTCATTGAAAGGGCCAGGTCACACATGCCAACGATGCAGGCATCGACTCCGGGTACTGACAGGATGTCACCGACGCACCGTACCGCTGCAAGGTCCTCGATGATTGCGATGAGCAGTGTCTCCTCATTCGCTCGCCGATGGAAGTCCTCCCCGTACAGAGTCCACCTCCGTCCGCCGAAGGAGCGAAGTCCCAGCGGCGGGTACTTGGCTTCCCGCACTGCCCTCCGAGCCTCTTCTGCCGAACTGACGTGAGGAATGATGACACCCAAAGCGCCCGCGTCGAGACATCGCTTGATCGGCTCGGGGCTGTTCTTCCAGAAACTGGAAGAGTCCCCCACGCGCACGATCGGCGCTGTAGAAGTTCCCGCGAGGGCTTGCAGCATCTGCAGGACGGTGTCGAACCCGTAGGATCCATGCTCGTGATCGATTACCAGAAAGTCGTAGCCCAGACGCGCCAGATACTCGGCAGACAACGAGGAGCCGAGCTGCAGCCACGTCCCTATCGCTGGCTCGCCCTCTTCCCACCTCTCGCGAATTCGGTTGATCGACATTCCTTACGAATACCTCATTTGTGTGGTGCTATCCCCAGTCCAAATAACCAATCCGAAGCATGTCGCATTGTAATGGGAATCAAGGGCACAGTCAACGGAGAAAAGGGGGTCGGGGATCGCTCGGCGATTCGACCGTTCTCGAATTGACTTTTGATTTTCCTTCGGTTACACTTGCCTTCGAGCTAAGGGGGCCAGGGCGCTCCAATCGCTCCCAGGCGATGGCGTTCTCGCCGCCGCTGCAAAGCATGTCGAAGGGGATAGGTTTTGACTTACATTATCGACGTTCATGCGCGTGAGATTCTCGACTCAAGAGGCAATCCCACTGTCGAAGTGGAAGTGGAGTTGGAGGACGGAAGCTGTGGGAGGGCGAGCGTTCCTTCAGGCGCCTCCACCGGGGAGTATGAGGCCGTCGAGTTGCGAGACGGGGACAAAGCAAGATACCTCGGGAAGGGCGTCACCAAAGCGGTGAAGAACGTGAATGAGGTGATTGCCCCCGATCTGATCGGAGTCGATGCTCGCGACCAGATCTACATCGACCAATTGATGCTGGATCTGGATGGCACATCGAACAAGGCCAAGCTGGGCGCCAATGCGATCCTCGGCGTCTCTCTCGCTGTCGCCAAGGCCTCTGCGAATGCGATGGATATCCCCTTGTATGTCTACCTTGGTGGCGTGTCATCCCGCCAGTTGCCTGTGCCGATGATGAATATCTTGAACGGCGGAAAACACGCCGATTCAGGAGTCGATCTACAGGAATTCATGATTATGCCGGTCGGCGCAAAGAGCTTCTCCGAGGGCTTGCGCCTTGGGGCTGAAGTGTACCATCAACTGAAGAAAGTGCTGCACGACCGCAAACTCTCGACGTCCGTGGGAGACGAAGGCGGCTTCGCGCCGAATGTGAAGGGGAGCGAGGAGGCTCTCACCGTCATCCTCGAGGCCGTGGAACAAGCAGGCTATTCTCCGGGCACGGAAGTGGTGATCGCACTGGATCCCGCTTCCTCCGAATTCTGGAATCCCAGAAAGAAGAAGTACGTTCTGGAACGCGAAGGGGGAGAATACACTCCCGGACAGATGGTTGAGTTTTACGCCCGGCTGTGCGACAAGTTCCCGATTATCTCCATCGAAGACGGTCTCGATCAGAACGACTGGAAAGGGTGGGATCTCCTCACGCAGGCGCTCGGCGGCAAAGTGCAGCTTGTTGGCGATGATCTGTTTGTGACCAATACCGAGCGGCTGAAGAAAGGAATCCAAAAGGGAGTCGCCAACTCCATCCTCATCAAAGTGAATCAGATAGGCACTCTCACCGAATCCCTGGCGGCCATCGAAATGGCCAAGCGCGCCAGTTACACCGCGGTGATCTCCCACCGTTCCGGGGAAACGGAAGACTCTACCATCGCCGACATTGCGGTGGCCACGAATGCCGGACAGATCAAAACCGGCGCCCCCTGTCGTACCGACCGGGTCGCGAAGTACAACCAGTTGCTCCGCATCGAGGAAGAGCTGGGTGAGACCGCGCAGTACCTCGGCAGGGAGACGTTCTACAATCTGAAGTGACGATTTCACCAATTCGCAGCAAGCGCCAGCCAAAGTAGCAGGAGTCACAGCCATGCAACAAGGAAGCAGACCACCCGCTGGGCACAAGGTTAATCAGAGAGGACGACCCACTCGGAACGAGTCCCCCAGGCTGCCTTCAGCCATACGTTTTGCTTTCTGCCTTTTCGTTGCGCTACTATGTATGCGTATCGGTCTGGCCTTCTCTTACTACGATCAGACAGCCGACGAAGTGAGATCGAAAGAGCGAGAGCTGCGCGATCTCCGAGCGGAGCAACGGCGACTGGACCAGAAGCTTCGCTATCTGGATACTCCCGAAGGCCGGGAGGAAGAGGCGTTGAAGCAGGGATGGATTCCGCGAGGACATCGGATGCTGGTGCTGCCCGCGGGAAAATCGAAAACGAGTGCGACTGGCCCCTGGGGGAAAGATACGCCCTCCGGTGGCGTCGTTCACAACATGGCCCAAAAGACTCTTGAGATTCTCCGGCATTGTCAGGAGGAACTTACGCGGCAGAGCAAATCCCCGAACGAGAAAGAGTGAAGACCGAAGCTTTGCCTTTGTGGAGGCTCGGTCCGGTCAGCGCACTCATGGCAGCCTTGTCCGGGGCGGCGATGGGGTTGTCGTTCTACCCCCAGGGGCTTTACCCGATGGCGTGGGTGGGGCTGGTCCCTCTCTTCGCCGCGTTGCATGGGAAAAGCCTCCGGCAGAGCCTCAGGCTCTCTCTGATTTTCGGCATCGTTTACAGCGGCATCCTGAACTTCTACATTGCCGTCACCGTGTTCAGAGCCAGAGTGTGGTTCCCGTACGCACAGTGGCAGGCGATCCTGGTCACGGCTGGCGCGTATGGTGGGGCCGTTCTGATCTGCAGTTTCTGGTACGTGCTGTTTGGCGCGTTGCACCGAGGCGTCCGTCGCCTGGGTGGGAGAGAATGTTCCGCGTTTGGTGTGGCAACCCTGTGGACCGGCATTGAATTCTTTCGGTCCCTCGGTCCGTTCGGGTACACCTGGGGCGATGTAGGATATACTCAGGTCCCCTGGACGGGCGGCCTTCGTGTGGCAGCGACGGTTGGCAGTTTTGGGCTGTCCTTTCTGATCGTGTGGTTCAACGCCGCGCTGTCTGAGGCCCTTACCCAATCGGTTCGCCCCGTCTGGCGAGCGCTGCAGTCTGTCTGTATCACAGGGGTCCTGCTGTGGCTGATGGCGAGAGGAACAGAATTCTCTGTCCGGAGGGAAGCCTCACAGCGGTTTGGTGCGGTCCGTCTCGTGCAGCCGGGATTCTCGAACTTCGTCAAGCTGGACGCGAGCTCCTACAGGCGTAACCTTGCAGATCAGGTTGCGCTGTCGTATAGTAGGGCTGATACGCCTGCCCTTGTTGTGTGGCCGGAGACAGCGATCTTGGAGCCGCTCAAGAGCCGAACCGAGACCTTTGACCAGGTTTCGGAACTCGCCCGCAAGCTGAGGTCTCACCTGATTGTCGGGGCGCTCGACGAAGATGACCGCGGGAAGCAGTACAATGCGGCTTTCGCCATCTCTCCGACGGGTCGGATGTCCGGCGTCTATCACAAGCGGCGTCTCGTTCCGTTCGGTGAGTACGTGCCCATGAGCGAGAAATGGAAGTTCATGCGTTTTTTTTCGTTCCGGGAAAGGGAGTTCTCCTCGGGAGAAGAGAGTCGTCTTCTCCCGGGGCCTTTCGGTCCTGTCGGCGTGGCGATCTGTTTTGAATCCACTTTCCCGGGTTACGCGAGGGAGTTGACACGGCAAGGGGCGAAGGCATTGGTCGTTCTGACGAACGATGAATGGATGGCCAGGACTCCCGCACCGGCCCTGCACCTGGCGATGTCGCAGATGCGGGCAGCCGAGAACCGCAGGATGGTCCTGCGGGCGACCAACTCAGGGATATCCGCTGTCATTGATGAGAGGGGACGCGTCGTTCACAGCCTGCCCCAGGGGAAAAGCGGGACGGTCGAAGGCAAAGCCGTCGGCAGATCGGACCGGTCGATCTACACCACCGTCGGTGAGTGGTGGCTCTTGGGGTGCGTTTTGGGTTTGCTGTGGACGTTACTTAAGACTGCGGAAGTTCCTGCCGACACGGCGCGGCGCACCGCTGGGATGGCTTCATTCTGAAACAACAAGGTCACTGTAATGGCAGAGGCTCTCACTTCATCAATCAGTGAAGCAAAGCACGCGCAGCGGATGGAAGCGGTCCATCGCATTTCCATTCGCATGACCGAATGCCTCGATCCTGACGAGGTGATCGAGGAGGTACTGGATCACTCGTTGGAGTTGCTCGAAGCCAGACATGGGTCCATCATGCTCCTTGACTTATTCGACGGAGTCCTCACCATCAAGACCGCGCGAGGTCTCCCGGAAGAAGTGGTGCGGTCGGTCCAGGTAAGACCGGGGGAGGGGATCGCCGGATACGTGGCGCAGAGCGGGGAACCCAAAGTCCTCCCAAAAGGTTTCAAGGACCGTTACTCCCAGACCGATGAAGCCGCCGACGAGATGGACGCGGCCCTTTGCATTCCTCTAAAAGCCCGCAACAAAGTCATCGGAGTTCTAAACCTTAGTGGGAAGACAAACGGAGGCGATTTCTCGCCGGAGGATTCCAGCCTCGGTCGCATCCTGGCCTCTCAGGCGGCTGTCGCAATCGCCAATGCTACCCTGTACGAGGCCACCGAGCAGAAGATGCGAGAGTTGGAGGCTCTTTACAACGTCGCGTTGGCCCTCACGGCTTCCTCCCGCCAACGGGATCAAGTCCTGCGGGAAGTTCTGGACAGGGCCATTGAACTGCTGCACGCGCGCAACGGATCCTTGATGTTGATTTCCGAGGATGGCGATTACCTGGACATCGTCGCCGCCAACGGCCTGGCGGAAGAAGTCGTAGCAAAGGTCAAGCCGCGACTCGGAAAGGGGATCGCGGGCTATGTTGCTCTTTCCGGGCAACCGAAGGTCCTCCAGCGCGGCTTCAAGGATCGCTATTCTGAAACCGGGGCGCGTGCAGATGCGGTGAAGTCATCGATGTGTGTTCCCCTGACCACGACGGGGATCACCCTCGGGGTGCTGAACCTCAGCGACAAACGGAACGGCAGGGACTTCGACGGAGACGATTTGCGGCTGGCGATGCTGCTCGCAAATCTGGCAGCGGTCGTCATCGAAAAGGCCACGCTCTATCACAACATCAACGAGATGTTCAACGATTCCATTAGAGCTTTGGCCTCTGCCATTGACGCCCGGGATCCTTACACCGAGCAGCACTCCAAGCGTGTCAGCGAGTATTCCATGATCATCGCTGAAGAGTTGGGATTGTCGGAAGAACAGGTCGACCAGATACGTATCGGCTCCCTGCTGCACGACATCGGGAAAATCGGGGTGAAGGAGGCCGTTCTACTGAAGCCCGGGCGACTCACCGACGACGAGTTTGTCGAGATGAAGGGACATCCCGTGACCAGTGGCAACATCATGAGCCCCGTCCGGCGCTTCAAGGACATGCTCCCAATTCTGTACCACCACCACGAAGCTTATAGTGGCCGGGGCTATCCGCATGGATTGCACGGAGAAGACATTCCGCTTCATGCTCGCATTGTGGCCGTTGCGGACACCTTCGACGCGATGACTTCGGATCGTCCCTATCGCAAAGGTTTACCGCTTGAGATAGCGCTCGCAGAGATCAAGAAGAACGTCGGCGTTCAGTTCGATCCCAAGTGCGCGGAGGCCTTCCTCCGAGCCGTGGAAAAGGGGCGAATACAACTCCACAAATGACAAGTAAAAAGTAACTGTGAAACAGGCAGTTGCCCACAGCACACAACCATGGAAGGGAGACTTTGTTGAAAAAAGGAATCTGTATCGGATGCTTACCGCAGCACCTCACGTTGGAGGACCAATTCGCGCTGGCCAGGAAAGCCGGTTTCGACGGGATTGAGCCACGTGGCACCGTCGATCCTGAGGAGGCGCGGTCGCTCAAATCGCTTGCCGACAAACACAGCTTGGCTTTGCCGAGCATCATGGGAGGAATTCAGTGGCAAACGCCTCTGTCCAGCCCCGATGTCGCTGTCCGGAAAGACAGTATGGATAACATCAAAGCCTCTATCGATTGCGCCAGGATCATGGGCGCTGACCTCGTGCTGGTAATCCCCGGGCTGGTCAATGACGTGGATACGACGTACCAGCAATGCTGGGATCGCACGCTCGTAGCGCTCAAGGAACTGGCGCCCTATGCCGAGGATAATCAAGTCTATCTGGGACTGGAAAACGTGTGGAACAAGTTCCTTCACAGTCCTCTGGAGTTTGCCGATTTCATCGACGCCGTCGGCAGCCCCTACGTCCAGATGTACTTCGACGTGGGGAACCATCGGATCTTTGGCTATCCCGAACAGTGGATTGAGATCTTGGGATCGAGAATCAAGAAGGTCCATTTCAAAGACTTCGTCGAAGGGAGCCGGGACTTCGCCAACCTCCTCGAAGGCGACGTTAACTGGCAAAAAGTGGTGGAGGCTTTGCGCGGAATAGGATATGATGATTTCGTCACAGTCGAGGTAGGACTCTACCGGGCGTGCGCCGAGCAGGCCGTGTACGATCATGCCCTTCGCATGGATCGGATCCTTTCCGGGAATCTGTGAGAAACGTTGGCGTGGAACGACCAGTCGTGTAACGGCTGAACTCTATCGAGGAGAACCTTGGACATAGTCTGGGCGCCCTGGCGAATGGCGTATATCCTTGGAGACGATCACATCGAAGGCTGCATTTTCTGTGACAAGCCCCGCGAGGAAAGAGACACAGAGAATTACATTGTTTTTCGAGGCAAATCGTGCTTTGTAATTCTCAACGCTTTCCCTTACAATAATGGTCACTTGATGGTCGTGCCCTACCGGCACTGCAGTTCGCTGTCGGAGTTGGAGGAGTGCGAGTTGAGTGAGATGATGACTGTTTCAGCGGCGTGCGAGCGGTCGCTCAAGGAAAGGATGCAACCGGACGGGTTCAATCTTGGGATCAACCTTGGGAAGGTTGCGGGCGCGGGGATCGAGTCGCACCTTCATCTGCACCTCGTCCCACGCTGGAGCGGTGACACGAATTTCATGCCCGTCGTGGGGAATACAAAGGTGATTCCTGATTCACTGGAGCACACTTATGCCTCGTTGCGGCCGGTCGTTGAGGCACAGCTTAGGGGAACTTAACGGGTGCGGGAGTCGCCAGGGCGCCATCGTCTCTGTTCCCAGTTCATTTGCCATCCAAAGGAGCGTCCAGGTGGGCGCCCCGTCGTTCAGTTTTCACATCACAATCCGAAGTAACATTGAGGGGTGAGTGCAATGAAGATTCGTAATCGTTTTCCTGTTTCCGGGTGTTTCTTTTTGCTCAGCGCCTGCCTTTTCGCCGCGCTCTTGCCTGCCGGCGCGCAGCAACGCAGGCTGACGATCATCGAGCCACAGGAAGGCAAGGCCGTGACCGAAGAGCTGACTGTGACAGTCAGCCGCCCTCGGGCCGACGAAGGGTATCTCATCTTCAAGCTCGACGATGTTTTCAAAGAAGCCACGGCCCAACTGCAATACATCATCGATACGAAGCAACTCAAGGATGGCGACCATGTCGTGGAGGTTGAAGACCATGACGGGACGGGAGCGATCATCGGTACCGCCAAGGTGACCTTCAAGGTAGCCAATCAAATTGCCGGGGGCGCGGCAGGCTCCAATGCAATTCCACTGAGCCATTGGGACTACGAGCAATTCCTTGGCAAGGAGATCACGCGCTACCAGATCTGGGCGCAGGGAATCGCCTCCGACCAAAAGCCCAAGATGGGCGGGGGTGGAGGTGGAGGCGCCGGGGGTGCCGGCGGAGCTGGCGGCAGCGGAAGCCAGGGCGGCCAGCAAGGCGGCGACGTGATCGTTCTCGACCGCCAACTTTCTCTGAAGATCCGTCAGACCATCCGCGATGTGCATGCCGACGGCACTGCCAACCTTCGTACGATTGTTGAAGGCGGCCACGAGCGCTGGCGGCACTATGAGCAGGCTTCGATGGATCCCGATACCCCTCCCAACTTTGCTGGGGCCGGTGGCTGGTGCTTTAGTGGCGGCGGGAAAGGAAAACAAGGCGGGGATAGCGCAAGCGGAGGCGGAGCCGGAGGCCCGGGCATGGGCGGAGGTATGGGCGGTGGCATGGGTGGAGGAGGTATGGGCGGTGGCATGGGCAGTGGCGCGGGCGGCGGCATGGCTTCTCCCCCCATCAAAGTGTGGGATGGGGACGGTAGCTGCGATCTTTGTATCGAATACAAGGAGAACGGCACACCTCCCGCATGGTGCCCTTCCCATGAGGTGGGACGTTTCTCCACGAAGAAGACGTATCCTTCGGGAAAAGAGATCAATGCCACCCGCAAGTACGAGGTGTGGCCCTATGAGCCTACCTCGCGTTTCGCCCTTGCTGAGCTTCAGCCGATGTTCGCAGATCTCCCGGTGAAACCAGGGGATGACTGGAAATCGGAGATGACTTTCGTTTGCGAGTTGGCGGAACGGAAGGGCGTGAAAGCGGTTGTCCTCCTGAAGTTTGTGGGATACGAATGGCAGGGCGGGATCAAGACAGCGAAGTTGGAGACAGAATTTGATCTTCCTGAGAACATCGCGAAGGAAGTTGCCATATCCTGTATCGACTTCGTCGGAGGTGGCAGTCAGGGCGGGCAGATGGGCGCTGGTGGAGGTGGAGCGGGCGGCCAGGGCGGAATGGGCGCGAGCATGGGAGGCGGTCAAACCAAAAAGAAGCCCCCCAAGTTCACGAAGCCTGTCAAAGTTCACATCAAACGCGTCATCTTCTTCGACTACGCCCACAAACGGATCCTTCGTACCGAAGACTCGATTAACAGCCACTTCGAGTTCAAGCCTCCTTCAGGTGGAAGTATGGGAGGCGGCATGGGCGGAGGCATGGGCGGAGGCATGATGGGAGGCGGGGGCGCGGGTGGCGCCAGTGGCGGAGGCCAAACCCAGCAGTCGGAGCCGGAGAAGTGGAGCTACAATGTCACGATCATCACCCAACTCGATGAATCGCCTGCCGAACCGAACCCAATCTACAACAAAGCGGGGATCACACCCCACGACTACGATAGTGTCCTGGAGAGGACGGACCGGCCCATTGCGGCGATCGATCCAAGGAAACCAAACTTCTGAAAGACCAGTTCCCTTCGATGAAGATCCCAGAGGCTCTCGGAGACGCGCCTGCGTCTCGAGAGCCTCTGCCTTTTGAGAGGGAAGCTTCCTGGCAATCAACGATGGGAGGGACCTCGAAGACAATTCGCGTCGCGTTGATCGGCTGCGGGACCATCGGATCCCTGCACGCCCGGAGCGTGCGCGAGTCGCCCTTTGCTGAACTTGTCGCTTGTTGCGACACGGTCTCCTCGCGTGTGGCGCTGGCCGCCCAAGGATCGGACGCGAAGGTCTTCGACGATGTGACCGCAATGTTGGAAACCACTTCCCCGGACGCGGTCCTTGTCGCCACCCCTGACCCTTTGCACGCTCAGCCAACCCTCGCGGCCCTTGAGGCGGGTTGCCACGTCTTCTGTGAGAAACCTCTGGCGACTACGCTGGAGGAAGCGATCTCCATGGCCGACTCGGCGAGACGGTGTGACCGTCACCTGGCAGTTGACTACAATCGTCGTTTCGGTTTTGGATACAGGAAGGCATGGGAGTTGCTCTCCGCGGGACGTGTAGGCCGGGTGACCCGAGCGGTTCTCAGCGTTACTGATGGCTACCCCCTCAGCGCTCCAGCCTCGGGGTCCCATGCGATCCTTTACACTTTGCTGACACACCATATCGACTTGCTGCGTTGGTTCTGCGGTGAAATCGAAGGCGTGTCTGCTGATTTCGGACCACCGGATGACGCAGGTCTTGTGTGGGATGTCAGTATCTCCTTTCACTTCACCGGGGGCGCAGTTGGCTCGCTGGCAGCCGGTTGGAGGTCGGGGCAGACGCGTACGGCGGAACGCATGGACCTCGCTGGCACACGCGGCGCGTTGGAGGTGCATGACGTGCAGGGGAGGGTGCGGCTACTCGGACTCAATCCCGATCATGCAGAGGAGTTTGCACCGGACCCGTTTCTGCACAAAGCTTCTTTTCACGACTCCCTCGCGGCGCACGTACAAGATTTCCTGGAGCGTCTCTACCAGGGAGAAGCTCCGCTCATATCCGGGTGGGATGGGGTTCGCGGGTTGCAGATTGTCGAGGCCGCCATCGAGTCAGACAAGCTGGGGAGACGGGTGTCGTTGCCTCCGGAAGTCGGGATTCACGCGGGGGTGTAAGCGATGTGGTTCAGCGCTCCTGTTCGGGAACAACTTGCCCTTGACGGCCTGGCGTTCAATTTCATGCCGTCGTGGTGGGCGCGCAACTACGGCATCGAGTACGGTCGCCGGATGTTCTTCGATCCCGACTATCGCCTCGAAACCTATCTGAGAATGGAACGGTTGGTCCATGGTAGGTTTCCCGGAATTCCGCTGGGCTCCCCCGATCCCACGCCGGTTTGCCTTGCCCCCGAGCTGAACAACGCGGCTACCCCCGCGGCCGTCGGGTGCGAGGTACACTACCCTTTGAACAATTATCCCTGGAGCGAGCACCTGTCACCGGCGAAGGTGGCAGAACTCAAGCTTCCATCGAAATTCGAGGACCGGTGTCCCTACGCCGAGATCGATGCGCAGGTCGGTTACCTGAATAAGAAAATCGGCTGCGACAGCCCTCCTCTCTGGCCCGTGCGAGGGGTGCTAAACGACGCCGCTCTCATTAGCGGTACCGACGTGTTTGAAGATATCCTTGGCAACCCGGAACGTGCGCGTGGGTTGTTTGATTTTACCCACGGCGTCCTCGAACGGGTCGTTCGCCACAATCACGCGGTGGGCTTTCGCGGCATGCTTATGATCTTCAATTGTTCCATCATGATGGTCAGCCCGCAGACCTACGAGGAATGGTTCCTGCCCTACGATCTGCGACTGCACAGTCTCGCTCGCGAGTTGGATATGACTTTCGGGATTCATCATTGTGGTGGGTTTGATCGCTACGCTTCCGTGTACCGCAAAATCCCTCGCATTGAGTTCATCGAGATCGGTTCGCAGTCCGACGTAGGACTTGCGCTGGAGCGATTCCCCGAGGCTACTGTCCAGTACATCATGAACGCGGCCAAGATCGCCAGGGGCAGTTGCCGGGAAGCCTCCGAAGAGACCAAGTCCTTGCTCCGTGCCGCGGGCGACAGCGCTTCTCGATTCCGTCTGCACGTACCCGATATCGAGTATGGAACGCCCGAGGAGAACCTGAGGGCGATCTATCGTTCGTGTCAGTCAGGGTGAACGATCCATTTCGACCTGGGCGTGATGCGGCCATCAAAGAGAGTGAGTGACGACCTTTGGCTTGTTCAGACAAAGCTCAGATCGGTATCCTCCGAGGTCAGCCCCGGAATCCTTTTGCGTTTTACGTCTCCGAGATTCTGGCGGAGGAGGGTTTCACCTACCAGTGGGTTGAGAAGGACTTCGGTGGAGACGTCCTCATCCTTCCCAGCCTTTGGCACACACCCGAGTTCGTGCGTGACTGGGTTGCCGCCGGAAGGAACCTGCTGGCGCTACGCCCCCCGCCGGATTTGCTGCCGCTGTTTGGTCTGCGCAGCGAAATGCCGCGCCCTTTCACCTGGTCAGACCGCTACCTCAGACGAGGGGAAGGGAAGGTTCTTCAGTATCACGGCCCCGCCGATCTGTTGGAGACAGCGGGTTGTGAGTCCGTCGCGTCGCTCCAACCCGCCTATGGCGAGGCTCCAAGTTCTCATCCCGCCGTCGTGCGAGTCGAAGAGGGCGCGCGGAGGGTCGCGTACACTTTCGATCTGGCCCAGTCCACCGTGCTTTTTCGCCAAGGGCGGTCCGACCAGGCCAGCACCGGGACAAACCCTGACCCCGACGGCGACGGCGTGTTCAGACCCGGCGACTTCTTTGTCAACTTCCTTGATCCTCGTCTGAAAGGTATCCCTCAGGCAGACCTGCACATCGATCTCTTCTTGGAACTGATCGACTGGCTGGCGGAAAAAGGGACACCGATTCCGAGAGTGTGGCGCTTCCCCTTCGGGCAGCCCTGCGTCGCCGTGCTGAATGGCGACAGCGATGGCTGCGCACCCGGCGGTTTGCACCTGGCGTTTGACCTGGCAGAGGAACACGGCGCCAGGTACAGCCTCTATCTGATGAAGGAGCAGTTTGATTCCCTTTCGAGTAAGGAAGTCTCAGACCTCAAAGGTCGCGGTCACGATGTGGGTCTACACCCGTGGCACGGGAGTCAACCCACGGTGGAGGAAATGCGCCTGGGTCTGCTCCGGGACTACTCAACCTTTCAGGACCACTACGGCTACGTTCCGACAAACACACGCCACCATTCTGTGGTCACCGCCGGATGGACAGAGACTCAGGAAACGCTTGCCCAAATTGGTGTGCGGCTTGACTTGAATTTCTGCCCTGGGCGCGGTTTTCAGTGGGGGTTCATCAATGGATCAGCGCGCTCGATGAGGATGTCACGGGCCGACGGGACCATCCTTGACCTGTACCAGCACTCCACTCTGACGACCGATGACGGGATCTTGACAGATAAGACAGGGCTTCCCGCCCTCAGCGTTGATGACGCCATCCTCCTGTCCGAGCGACTCATCGCCCAATTGCATGACGACTGGCAGGGAGTCTACCTGCCCTACTTCCATCCGATCTATTTCGAGGAGAACGTCCCCTTCACCAAAGCGTGGTATGAGGCAGTTTTGCTGTCGTTGCGGGAGAGAGGTATTCCGGGGCTGACTGGCGAGGCATGGGTCCAATTCAATGATACTCGGCGAAGAGTGTCGCTCCATCGACACGGCGAGGGCTGGGGAGTAGAGACGCCAGAGGGCGCGCAAGGCCTGACACTGCTGCTGCCGGAGCGGTGCAGGGAGGTCACGGTCGATGGACAAGCCCAGCCCCTCAAGGCAGTGAACTGGGGCGGGACCAAGGGGAAGTGTCTCGTGTTGCCGGAGAGGATTGATCGATCGCCTGCAATCCTCGGAATTGAGGTATGAGTCCATGATGCACTCCGCTAACGGGTGGACCGTGAGAACAAGTCGGAACAAGGAGCAAGTCCGGTGAGTGGAAGCGAGGCAGCGAGTCTTACAAATGGCACCGAGGACAGTGTCCGCGGAGGCGGCGAAGCGGACTTCTACGGACTGCTGCAATCGAGCCTGCAGAAGATCCTCCGCCGTATGGAAAACACTCTCGAGGTCACAAAGGGCGGGCGAGACCTCTCCTGTTGGCCCCCAGCCCGGTCAGATCCGGCTAACTCGATGGTCGCCTACAGGAATGGGGTCGGCTGGCTCCTCTACGATTTGACGGGCGACCCGAAACTGGGAACGTGGGCGAGGAACGTTACTCAACTCGTGACCCAAGGCGAAGGCTGGACCTCGCCGACGATTGATACGTTCTGGACGTACTACTACTCCGCGGCGTTGGCCTTCGAGATGGTAGGAGGGGATCATTGGCCGGCGCGTGTTCGCGCCGGATTGGAAGTGATATGGCCTCGCCTCTGGCTATCCCGGGCTGGCGTCCTTCTGTCCACGAGCGGCGGGAGGTACGCGGATGACATCCTCTGCATTGACTGCCTGGCTTGTCTCGACGCTCTGTGGTGGCTCGTTGTGCGGGAAGGGGATGAAGAGCTTGGAGAGGCTCTCACGCGGCATCTGGACACCACCCGGCACCTCCTCATCCGTGAGGACTTCTCGACGTGTCAGGCGGCGGTTTACAGCCGTCGGGAGGAATCTCTCCTGGAGCCGCGTACCCTTCAGGGCTTTGACGTGAGGAGCTGCTGGTCTCGGGGTCAGGCCTGGGCGATCAAGGGTTATGCGCTCGCCTACGCGGCCACGGGAAAGCCGGAATACCGCGAAACGCTCTGTCGCCTCTGGGAATACTTCGCCGCCCATGCTCAGGACGGCGGAGTGCCCTACTACGATTTCCTCGATCCGGAGATTCCCTATGCGCCGGTGGATACTTCCTCGTCGGTCATTGCCTGCGCGGGGATGCTCCGAGCTTGTCGCCGGGATCCAGCCCTCAACGCGCAATACCGTGACTCGATTCGCAGATTTCTCGTCCCGCTGTTGAAGCACTATCTGACTCCCGTAGCAGAGGACGACCGGCGACTTCCCGGCTACCTCACGGGAGGCTGTGCCGGGAAGTTCGCGGACCGCGGGGAATATCAAGGCTTCGGAATCGGCAAGGGGGATTTCGAGCGGTCCTGGAGTGGATGTCAGTATGGAGAGGTCAATTACAGCTTGATCTACCTTACGGAGTGCCTCTATCTGGAGCTCAAGTCGGGGACTTCACTGCTGGATATGAGATTGCTTTGAATGGGTCCGGTCGCTTTGGCTCCGGGGTCTTGTGATACATCTTGTTGATACGTCTCCAAGGGCCTCGACATTTCCTCACGAGACGGTTAGAATGATCGGCGAGCCCGGGGTCAGCTACAGAACAGTGTAACGGTTGCGCCCAGCAAAGCTCTTGATTCCGACTCGCTTTACTACTCTTGTGCAGCGGACGTGCGTGATGTTCAGATACCGCGCGATTCCAGACGTGTGTCTCGTTGTTGTCCTGTTCGCCTTTCCCGCAGCAGCACAGCCGCCACCGGTCTTTGAGCCAGGCGCGGAGAACGTTCCGGAAGCTCCGGCAGCGGCGCCGCTGCCGGAACCTACCGTTGTCGCAGCCGAAGCAGGCCAGTCCTTCGATTTCAGTTGCACCATCAAACTGAAGGACCCCAAGGCCCGGGTGACCCCCGCCTCTATGCTCCTCGGGTACAAACCCGGCGCGCCGCACCTCACACTCACGTTCACGCATAAGATGCTCACCCTCGCCAGGGAGGCACAAGGCAACGTGACCGTCCTCGCGACAGAGACGAAATTCCGCGCATCCCCAAAAGCAGAAGGCGCCCCTTTGGTCCTCCAGTGGCGTAGCGGAAGGCTGATTGTTGTTTACGAGGGTCGGGTGTTGTTGCGGCACGATGGACTCGAAGCTCTCCAGGGCGCAGTCGCCCTCGCCCCGAGCGAAAGCAACCTCCAGTTTGTGGAACCGCGCTATCAGCCGGTAGAGCTGGCATCACCGGAGGTGAAACCCGTTGCTGTTGCCTCACAACCGGCGCCGGTGCGTCTTGAGCGGGGACTCTTCAACCTGAAAGCCACCTACTGCAAGGAACCAGACCTCGGCACGTTGAAGAGCGAGTCACGCAACCAGCGAATCCCGTGGACGTGTTTCAAGAAGCGTATCTTCACACAGACGGTAGACACGATTGACTTTGAATGGACGGGACAATCGCCGGGGTCTGGCATGAAGGAGAGCTATTGGAGCGCCCGGTTCGTCGGCAAACTCCTGGTCATTGAGGAAGGCAGCTACACCTTCTTCCTCGACCGCCTCGACGACGGGGGACGACTTTATGTTGACGGCAAGCCCGTCATTGACGCCTGGCTTCTCCAACCACCCACCACTCACTCAAGCGAGCCGTTGCGCCTGAATGCGGGAGTTCACGATCTGCGCCTGGACTATTGCCAGGGAACGCTTGCGGGTTCTGTTGCTCTCTCCTGGAGCGGGCCGGGCTTCACGAAAGAAGTGATTCCGAAGACGGTCTTGCCAGACCCTGGTCTCGTGGCTAATCTGCCCAAGCCCCAAACACAGACTTCACCGGGAGGGCCTATCCTTGCTGGCGGCGCGGACCCTCCGAGTCCGGAACCCAAACTTCCCGGGCAGGCGGTCGCCGCGCAACCCGTAAACGCCACCCGCGGATTGTTGAATCTGAAGGGTACTTACTGCAAAGATCGGTTCTCTGGCGACTTGAAGATAGAGAAGGTCAATCAGCCCATTCCCTGGAGGTGCTTCAAGAAGCCTCTCTTCACCCGGCCGGTGGACATGGTGGACTTCGACTGGACAGACCGATCTCCCGGGCGTGGTATGCCGGCCACTTACTGGAGTGCGCGGTTCGAGGGCAAGCTGCTGGTCAGCGAAGCGGGCGAATACCTGTTCTACCTCGACCGCCTTGATGACGGGGGACGGCTTTACATCGACGGCAAATCCGTGATTGACGCATGGCTCCTCCAGCCACCCACGACATACACCAGCCAGCCGGTCCACTTGACCGCAGGCGTTCACGACCTGCGGCTCGACTACTGCCAGGGCGACTTTGCAGCCTCAATCACTCTCTCCTGGAGCGGCCCGGGGTTCCCCAAAGAAATCGTCCCGAAAGCCGCCAACCCTGGTAGCGGTGCGCCCGTGCGGGTCGCTGCGAAGGCGCGTTGAGGAGACGAAACCGTGACGCCGTGAGGCGCGCCATGAAGACGCCCATCACCAGAGGCGTCGGCAAACGACGCCGACTCCGGGAAAACAAAGGCATCCACGTAATGTTCGCCGGACGAAAGGGGATGTTGGAGTTGCCGCCCGTCAACCGGGCATTCAAGCCGGAGGAGGTCCCGCCTGAGAACTTGACCTGCTCACCCGCTTCAGCCGATGGAAATTGGCATCAGGTTGTTTGTCTAAAGCAGTGACCCGGCGTAGATACTGCATGCCGGACTATTGAATGGTACATGCGCTATGTTCAGGTTCCAGCGAACTCTTCGCGAGTGTCTTGCTGTCCTTCTGTGCGCGTTTTGCACAGCGACTCAGCCGCCAGATGCGCTCCTTGCCGGCGGCGTTAGCCGCGCCAGAGCAGAAAGCCTCGCAACTCGTTCAATGCCTCCGGTGCCAACGATTGTGGAATCCGACGTAGGTCAGGCTTTCGACTTCTGTTGCACCGTCCAACTGAAAGATGCGAAAGCCCCTGTGCTCCCCGCCTCTTTGCTGCTGGGGTACAAACCCGGCGCGAAACATCTCGCGCTCACGCTCACGAGTGACACGCTCACCCTCGCCAGAGTTGCGCAGGAACCCGGCGGCGCCAGCCGCGCCAGTAACGTGACAGTCCTCGCGAGAGTGCGAAAGCCCTGGTACACACCTCCGACAACGGAAGGCGCCCGGCTTGTCACACAGTGGCGCAAGGGGAGGCTCCATGTCATTTACGCAGGCCGTGTCCTGTTGAAGTATAGTGGTCTCGAGGCTCTCAAAGGCGCAGTCGCTATCGCCCCGGGTGAAGGCAACCTCCAGTTTGGGGAACCGCGCTGTCAGCCGGTGGAGCCACTGCATTTCGCCGATGACTTCATGCGCGCCGCATCAGAGCCCGGGCTGTGGCAGAACGTGTCTGGCTCGTGGAGGCTGAATACCGTCGGAACCCCCACCCTCGGCGCGAACCCGTTCGCCTATGCGGCGCAAGGCAAACCAGCGACGACGGTGACCGGCCACTGGTTCTGGAGCGACTACACGGTTTCTGTTTCCGTACGTCCATGCGCCGACGGAGCTGTGGGGGTTGTGTTCTACTATCAGGACCCGGCCAACTACCTCCTGTTCAAGTGGCTCGCGGACAATCACCGGAACTGGCGGGGCAAGGAGAAGCAGTGTTGGAAAGTGGTTCGCGGCCAGCCGTCGCTTGTCTCCGCGTCTGCCGGGGGGTATCGCCCGAACCAATGGTACCGGCTCTCCGTCCGCACGCAGGAGGGGCTGGTCAAGATCGCCGTGGACGGACACAGTGTTCTCCAGGCGCGGACGGAGCTCTTTGGTCAGGGAAAAGCCGGCCTCTATCGTGAAGGCGACTCCGATGTTTTGTTCGATGATGTGCTCGTGCGCTCTGCCGGTACTGAGGGGATGACGGACGGCACATACTGCGAACCCATCGTGCCACAGTTCACGCAGGAACAGACGATGGAGAACTGGGCCACTCCGAAAGCCGAGTGGCTGCCTTCCTCTATCGCTCCCGCGACGACCTTCTGGCATCGCGGCGCGTTTTTCGGTGACCACACTCTCGTGCTCAAAGCTACCGGCATGGTCAGTGGCGCGAAACTCACGGGAGTTGTGAGCGGCGACGGAGAGTCGCCGACAAGCGGCTATGCCTTGGTTGTGACACCCACGGCAAACAATCAGAGTGTTGAGACAACCCTCCTTCGTCAAGGCAAACCCGTGAGCTCGCATGGGTCGGCAAAGGTAGCCACAGCCACGGTCTGCCCCCTCAAGCTGCAGCGCAGCGGCAACACGGTCAGGGGATTCATCGGCGCGGAGCTGGTGGCCTCTTTCACCGATCCGAAGCCACTCACCGGGCGCCGGGCGGGCTACGTGGCACAGGGCGCGCAGGTCCTCCCTAACGACGCGCGCGTTACGGGTGGCCATGTGTACGACTATACCTTCTACCGGGCGCCGACAGATTGGCATGTGGGCAGCGGAACATGGGAGGTGGCGAGTCGGTGGCTTTGCAGCCCGCAATGGTCCTGGTACGGCGGATGGAGCGACCGCATCGCCGCTATCTGGAATAAGCGCAGCTTCGCGGGGGACCTCGTCGTGGAAGTCTTCGTCGCCAGCAAGATGGACAGCGCGGGCCCTCCGCACTACTTGCATCCCCGAGACCTCAACATCACCATCGCCGGCGATGGAAGCGACCCCGCCAGCGGCTATAGCTGCATCTTCGGCGGGTGGAACAATACTTTCACCCGCCTCCTTCGGGGCCCTCACATCGTGGCAGAGTCAAACCAGGTATTGCTGCCAGCGAAGTATCACGATGCAGCCCATCGCAAGTGGTTCTGCCTGCGCGTCGAGAAAACCGGTGAAACCGTTTCCTTTTACGTGGACCGTAAGCTGACTTTGCGTTACAAAGATCCGCAACCGTTGACCGGACGCAAGGTTTGCCTGTGGACCTACGGCAACGGCGTCATGATCGCGCGAGCCACGATTTACTGCCAGAAGGCGACAGGTCTTGAGCTGATGCCGACTGAGGCGGAGTTTCGCGGCAACTATCCCGGCACGAGCTACCTTGTTCGCGGGGTCGCCGTGGGATCCACAGGGAAACTCACAGCGAAACTCCCCAGGCCGAAGCGGCACGCGCCCGACGCGCGCCCGTCGACGCCAGCGGCTGCCATCCAGGCCCCCATGACTCCGAAGCCGGAGGTGAACCCCGTTGCTGTCGCCTCACAACCCGCGAGTCTTGAGCGGGGATTGTTCAACGTGAAAGCCACCTACTGCAAGGAACCAGACCTCGGCGTGTTAAAGAGCGATTTGCGCAACCAGCGCATTCCGTGGCCGTGTTTCAAGAAGCGTATCTTCACACAGACGGTGGACACGATTGACTATGACTGGACGGACAAGTCGCCGGGGTCTGGAATGGCGACTAACTATTGGAGCGCGCGGTTCGTCGGCAAACTCCTCATCACTGAGGAAGGCAGCTACGTTTTCTCTTTAGACCGCCTCGACGACGGGGGACGGCTCTACATGAATGGCAGACTCGTCATAGACGCGTGGCTGCTCCAACCGCCCACCACTCACGCGAGTGAACCGGTCCACCTCACGGCTGGTGTTCACGATGTGCGCCTCGACTATTGCCAGGGCACTCTGGCAGGCTCGGTCGCCCTTTCCTGGAGTGGACCCGGCTTTACGAAACAGGTGATCCCGAAGACCGTGCAGCCAGATCCCCGCCTCGTGGCCAATCTATCCAAACCCCAACCCCACACCCCATCGGGAGGGGCTGTCCTTGCGGGCAGCACGACCACGCCGAGTCAAGCACCGGTCGGGCAGCCGGCGGCCGCGCAACCGTTGAGCGCTAACCGGGGGTTGTTCAACCTGAAGGCTACTTACTGCAAAGACCGGTTCTTCGGTGACTTGAATATCGAGATGCTCAATCAGCCCATTCCGTGGCCGTGTCTCAAGAAGCCTCTCTTCGCCCGCTCTGTGGACGTGATTGATTTCGACTGGACAGACACATCTCCCGGGCGAGGAATGCCAGGCACGTACTGGAGCGCGCGGTTTGCCGGCAAACTCCTTGTGGCTGAGGAGGGCGACTACGTTTTCTACCTGGACCGCCTCGACGACGGTGGACGCCTGTACGTTGACGGCAAACCGGTTATTGAAATGTGGATTCTGCAGCCCCCCACCACTCACCCCAGCCAGCCCGTGCATTTGACCGTCGGGGTTCACGACTTGCGCCTCGACTATTGCCAGGGCATCCTCGGAAGTTCTGTCACCCTCTCCTGGAGCGGCCCGGGCTTCGCCAAAGAGACTATTCCGAAAGCCGCCAAGCCTGGCAGCGAGGCGCCCGTGCGGGTCGCTGCGAAGACGCGTTGAAGCGACAAAACCACGACACTCTGAGGTCTCGGTGGGGCTGTACCATCCCGACCATGGGCGCGGCCCTCGTGCCAGGCCCCGTGGTAATGAGAGGCGAGGAAACACTCGCGGTCAAAAACGCTCTGGAAAAGACAAACACGGCAATTTCAGAAAACAAAGACGGACTTGAAGCGACCCGAGAGCCGGTGCTATACTTCGTCCGCTAATATCACACACAAGCGAATTCGCCATGTCCACAATCACACTGGAAATATCCGATGAGTTGGCCGAAAGACTTCAGCCCGTTGCGCATCGGCTGCCACTGGTTATTGAGATGGGGCTTCGGGAATTATACGCGGCTGGCGCTCCCGCTTTTGAGGGCGCAACGGAAGTCCTTGAGTTTCTGGCCAGCCAGCCCGCTCCGCGGGAGATTTTGGCGTTACGCCCATCGAGTCGTCTTCAGCGGCGCATTGATGGACTCCTTGAGAAAAACCGCACCCAGGGACTGACTCCAGAGGAAGAAGAAGCATGGAAGCAGTATAGGTATCTGGAGCATTTGGTGCGCATGGCAAAGGCCAAGGCCCATCTGAAGCTCAACGCGGACGGGTAATATGCGGATAAGGGCGGAACTACGCCGACGCGTTTATGACCGTGCAGGTGGTCGGTGTGAGTATTGTCTCATGCCGGAAAGGTGACGCTGGGTCCCCACGAATCAATACCCGGGAGCGCATCGCCGAACGGCAGCTCGCCATTACGGCTGGACTGCTTGCGGTAGACTGAAGCCTTGAGCAGACTCGGCCATCCACAATCAATAGGGAGGCAACCTCGTTGAAACTGAACCAAGTCGGTCCCACGGTGGTGTGCATCACCTTCTACCTGCTCCCCTCCGTCTCTCTGGAGGTCAACGCCTTCGACAAGGGACAGCGACCAACCTCCTCTGCCACCCCTGCCATCAACCTTGTCCAGAATCCCGGACTCGAAAGGGCTGACGCAGCAAACTCCGATCTGCCTGCTAACTTCGTCTCCGGTCGCATCGGAAAACCGGACGATGTCAAGCTGACGTGGGAGGACGTTGGCCTGACCGGGAAGAAGGCTGTTGCTGTCGAGACCATGCACTCGTCGTGCATCGGGTACTGGCAGACAACCATCGCGGTCAAACCTGAAACCGAATACACCATCTCCCTATACTATAAGTGTCGTTCTCTTGGGCCCGCGGCTACGCTTGGCGACCCGCTATACAACACAAGCCGACCGGGTGGACCGAATCTGGAATTGGGTGTGGCGTCTGAGGATGACTCCCAGATGGCCAAACCCTCCCACTGGACCGATGTCGGCATGGCTCTGCCACCTGTCGGCGGCGCATATCTCCCGCTGGCAACGGAGTGGTCCTACTACCAACAGAAGGTGAGAACCGTCGCCGGGCAAACGAAGATGCGGCTGAAGTTGAGAGTCTACTGCTATGCTCAGAAGGTGTGGTTCGATGATCTTGGCATTGTAGAAACTGATTCTCTGCCGAAGGTCGTCGCCCTGTCGCCAAAGCCGGAGGAAGTCGTGAAAGATGGTAAGCCGATCTTCCGCTGGAAAGGACCGGGAGGAGAAGACACGTGCCTTCTGGAGTACAGCACGTCTCCCATGTTCAGCCAGGACACAACCACGCGGGCAAGCGTGAAAGGCGACCGGCTCGGCGTCAAAAGGCCGCTGAAGCCGGGGCGATGGTTCTGGCGTATGGGCTTTCCCGACCAGGAAGGAACGCCCTGCTGGCTTGCGGCGCGGTCGTTCTGTGTTGGAGAAAAACCATGGAGCGTCCACGATACCACTCCTCCGGTGGTCAACCTCCCGGCTCCCCCGCCTGGCATGGAAGGTAGCGATGGCGTGACGATCGCCGCCAAATGGAATGACACTGGGTCAGGGACCAACGTTGCTTCTGCGAGAATACTCCTCGACCGAAAGGATGTTACCCGCGAGGCAAAGGTCGCTGACTACGGCTTCACACTGAAGCCGACCCGACGATTATCAAGGGGCGTGCATCGAGTGGAGGCGACCATCGGGGACAAGACGGGCAATATGAGCAATCGTCTGTCGTGGCAGTTCGGGATAGACGCGCCCGCGCCGATGAAGAGAAGGTTTGACGGCGGTGTGTGTCTGGTGAATGACGAGCCGTACTTCCCAATAGGGATCTACGCCTACGTCTGTACGCCTACCGATGGCAGGTTCAAAGAGACTGCGCTGGCGCAAGCAACGGCGGCAGGTTATGATTGCCTGCTGAACACGACCCTCTCGGTTGAGTCTGGCGACAGCGTGGAAGACCTGGACATTCTCTCCAGGCACGGGATGAAATGTCTCCTGAACCTCAGCGCCGACATGCAGGCTTGCGACACGCCGGCTTCGGCAAAGGTCGCGCTGATTGATAAAGGCCAAGGCCAGTTCAGGAGTCACCCATGCGTCTTGGGCTACTGGGGAGACGACCCGGAAAACCTCGACAACACAGAAGACAGCCCCACACCGGCGAGCACCCTCACGAAGATTGACCATGTTCGCAAGGTCTTGAAAGAGTCCAGTCCGGACCACCCGATCGTGTGGGCCATCTCGAATCTGCCGCGGCTGAAAGACTGCGTGCCCTCGGCTGATGTGATCTTGTCATACCGGTATCCGTTGCCACAGTTTCATCCGAAGATGGTCTTCGACTGGACGTTGAGCTACGTCTACTCCGTCGTCGGAGAGAAACCAGTCTGGTTCAACTCACAGGGATTTGATCTTGGCTACGGGAACCAGGTCGGGTGCCCCGAGCCTTTCCGACCGACCCCGGAGGAGATGAGGGCCATGGCCTACTATTCTCTGGTCGCAGGCGTGAAAGGATGGACGTTGTATGGATGCTCGCTTTCAGAAGAATCCCAACCGCAGCACTGGAAGGAAGCCCTCAGGCTTGCCTCTGAGTTGCGTTACCTGGCCCCGGCTTTAGCCGCCGGAAAAGCGGCAAGGAGCGTGTCCCTCCAGTCAGACAGCACCTCTGGCTCGATCTTCTTCAGGGAGATCGAGCATGGGGGAACCCATTCCCTGATCGCGGTGAATATGTCCGCCGGTGACATCGCAGCAAACTGGAACTACCAGAAGGCGGCGAGGGTTACCGTTTTATTTGAAGACCGAATCATGACCACGAAGTCGAGGACGATGAACGACTCATTCAGTCCATTCGAAGTACACGTCTACCAATGGTGAGGCACGACTGAAACCGATTTTTCGGCACCTCGGCAGATGACATCTAATACTTTCGTAGGGAGGAGGACCTGCAAACGAAGGCTTTCCTCAAGTTATGTTGCGTTCTTGTCGTTGCCGTTTCCTCAGCGCAGGGCCAGGGGATGACCCCGCCGCTCTCTCGCTGGACCGCGGGTGGCGGGGCGTTGAAGATTTCGGCGCGCCAGAATGATTGCCGTCTGCAGGTCCCAGCTACCGCGGATTGGGGGAACTGCTATGTCGATGGACAGGCAGACATCTCCACCTATCCTTACCTCGCGTTGTGGGTTGTGGAAATCGGACGTGATGCCAAGTGGCAGATGACGGTAAACGACCCGGACGGTCACACAGTGCAAGCTCCTTCGGAAGGTGTCGGTCTGTATGTTTACGACCTCCGCAAGACGCCGGGATGGAGTGGAACGAAGCAATTCCGTATCTACTTCACGGTTCAAGGTCGGGGCAAGTATGTGGACGTGGGCTGGATAGATTTGTTCCGCGAGCCACCTTTGAGGCAGGATGCCAACGGCAATGTGCAGACTCTCCTACAATGGCAGAGGGACAACAATTGTCTCGCGAGCGCGAAACAGGACGGACTGACGATCTCTCTGTCGCCGGGCGTCGGCGATCAATGGGGCGGTGCGAACGCTACAGTCAACGTGGATACCGATCGCTTTCCGTTTGTCGAAGTGGACGTGCGTGGCCTATCCCCATCAGCGCGATGGCGCCTTGAGGCCGGTGGACAGTGTACCGGTCCAGAGCATCGCAGTACTGGCGTGCTCGCGTTCAATTACCGCGACGCGAATCATTGGGGGGGAGCGCGTGACGTTGAGATACGCCTGCGGGTGTTTGGCTCTGGAAGTGAGGCGCAGTTTGCTGCTGTTCAGCTGGTGGCGATTCCCACGGCATCAGCAGAACTGGTGGAGCGCGCAGGCCATGTTTTGCAGACTCCGTCAACCGGTGAGCCGCGCCTATCGACAGGGGAGTATCGGTTGGACTACGAGCCCTCCGCCCGTCTGTTCTGCATTCATCGGAAAGACTCTGATGCTTCGCTGGCTACTCGATTCCTTGAGGTGCCCGGATTAGGCCTGGCCCCTCCGCTGGGTCAAACGGTCCGCAAGAAGAAGACAGCGGGGGATGAGATTTCTTTTCCCCGCGAGATAGGCGGGGTGGAATACGTCGTGCAAGCCGAGACCTTTGACTCCGTGCCAGGGCTGCTCCACTGGCGAGTTACGGCTACACCCCGGACGGCCACTACCCTTCAGTCCTCTGGACATGAGCTTTGCTTTGTCGCCTCTCCGGGGCAAAAGGACAGGTCGCTGCACCCCATCACCTCGCAGAATCTGTGCGCCAGTGCTATTGCTTTCGCCGTGGCGCCGGGAGTAGGAACGGTTTTCTACTTCCAGAACCTCACCGCTCTGAATCCCATCTTTGACTTGTGCCACACCTCGCCTCGGTGGCTGGTGAGTCTTAGTTCCAGAACCCTTGGGTTCACAAATCCGCTCGACACCAGTGTGAAGTTACCGGCTGGGAAGACGTTCACATTGAGCGACGCGTGGCTCTACCTGACTCCCACCGAAACTGGCGATTCTGAGAAGGAAGCAGAACTCTTTCTGCTGGGAATGTCGGCGATCTACGATCATCTTCCCGATAAACCAGAGACCGAGTACCTGGATTGGCAACAGTTGGCAAGGCAGTCCCTGAAGGATCTACATCGACCGGAGTGCTGGGGAGTGTACGGTGGGAAGGAATACCTGCAGCCTTACGTGAATACGAACGGAGCCGTGGCCCAATTAGTGCCACTCCAAGACTTGCTTCCACCGCTCATGCGATTCCAACGCAACAGCCATGAAGGTGAGGACACCGTGAACAAACTACGGTCCGTCCTGCCTGATTTCTGGTCCCAGCAGACGGGCACATTCCGCATGTACGCTCAACCCGGTGAGCATGCTTGGTACGACACAACATTGCAGGCGAACCTGTGTCGCGTTGCTCTTGCAGGAGACGAGCAGGCGAGATCATTGTGCCTGCGCACCGCAGATGGGCTGATACGTTTAGCACAAGGGACGGACTACACCTTTGAACGTAATGACGTATTGACCTTTAAGAACGAACTCGCGGGTGGGTATATTCTGTTCATGATGTACTGCTATGAGCTATCAGGTGAGCAACGTTTCTTGGAGGAGTCAAAACAGGCCACGAAACACATTGAAACGTGGGGGTTTCATACCACCCGAGAGACATGGTGGAATGCGATGGCGTGCGAAGGTCTAGCACAGCTCTATGCTGCCACAAAGGACGAGCGCTATGTCCATCTCAGCTTAATTCCACTCGCTGCACTATTGCGCAACACGTGGCTATGGGAATGCGATTTCGGCCACGCCCGTCGATACGCGACGTTCTTCGGTCTGAATGCCGATGCAAGTGGCATCGACTACATTGCGGCGATGGAGCAACATCAGTGCTGGTATGCGCTGCGTCAGTACTACCTGCTGACTCGGGAGGTGCTCCCACCTTTTGCCAAGTGCCTCGTATCGGAATTCATCCGTTATGCGCCCATGACAATCTGGTGTGCTTACCCGCCGCATCTGCCACCGGAGTCGTTGCATCAAGGTCCGGCATTCTGGAAGACCATCAATGCTTACGAAGCCTATATTCCCGTCGAAGACCTCAACGATGGTTGGCGCAAGAACGGATCCGTTGGCCAAGAGATTTACGGAGCCGGCGCGGCATTCAACGTCGCCAACGAGTCGTACACCCGAATCCCGCAAGCAGGCATCACACTCTTCTGTGAGTATCCTGTTCTGAAAGCCGAGTGGGATGACAAACAGAAGACACTGAGAGTCCAGATCGGCGGTGTCTCTCACCACGAGGCAAAAGTGGAGATTCGTTTTGACCCGAAGCTATCGGGATGGGGAAAAGCGGAAGACCTGAAAGCGCGCTCCAAGCCTCTCGATGGTGAGGAGGCTCTGAAGCAGCTCAAGACCACGGTTTCGGACAAAGCGTTGCGGTTGACGATACCCGGCGAATCTATCCTGACCGTCAGCGCTCGATGAGGGGTGGAAGACAGAGGTGGGCACGTGATTACGGGAGATTGCCAGTGTGACCGACACGCCCTTCTGTGTTCGCTGTTGGAGCACACGTCGCCGACAAACTGCGACATTGAGATACCGTGGCTGTTCCGCGATTCAGATCCACATTTAGGAGGAGACAAACGTGGCGAACAACCTGCTACTCTGGAAGTGGGTCAGACAAAACCAGTTATCCAAGTCCTGCTTGCGCAGGCATCGCCTCTTCAACTACGAACCGGGGCTGATCGCTTACCAGTTCGGCAACTATCCCACCCGCGAGCCCTACTACCCGAACGAGAACGACTGGAAACTCCTCGACCTCTATGCTGAGAACGGTGTGGGGATCATCAACGTTCGAGAGGCGTGGAGTGACCTGAGCGGATACTTCGGGAAGGACCCGCAGGAGCCGGTGAATGAGCAAGGCTTCCGTCGTTTCGTTCACGAGTGCCATGAGAGAGGTCTGAAAGTGACTCCGTACATCTCACCGGGATACATGGACATCCACAGCCCTGTTTACCGTCCGGAGTGGAGTCGTGGCGTGGGACGTCTGGATGAGATTTACGAAACGCTCGAACTTCTGTGTCCCGGCAGTCCCGGACACCGTGCGCGTTTCTTCAGCACGATCGACAGGTTGATGGATTCCTATGGGCTGGATGGCTTCTACTGGGATGGCGGGATGCGTCTCACGCAACCAGGCTGCTTCAACGAGAACCATGATGGTCATGTTCACTTCTGGGAGACGACGCCTGCCGCTGAAGACTCAGAGCGGAATCATGCTGCGGGGGACGCAGCCGTGCGAGAGGGCTTCGCCGCTTTGTGGAACGATTTCATCTGCGAGGTGTACGCCCGCATCAAAAGACGCAACGGTATCGTCGTCGCTCACATCAGCTCCGACCTCGAGCCGCCGTTTGAAGATAAGTGCTGGGACTACCTGCTTGTCGGCGAAGGAATCGGCGACCCCATCGCCTCGGTGGAAAAGACGAAGCGCTTCGAGCCTTATGTTCTCCGGTTCAACGATTGGAGCACGCTCATCACCAACTACCGGGAACGTGACCTGACGCCGAAACTCGAGTTGGTTCCGAAGTATGTTCACCTCTCCATGGCCCTGTGCATCCCTTACCTTCAGT
>JACQGJ010000528.1 GCA_016199605.1 Armatimonadota bacterium
CCCGCGGGTGAGTTCCTCATGGGCAGCACTGAAAGGGACATTGCTGCTGTGTTGCGTGAATACAAGGACTACAACCACCGAGAGGGATTTCTTTGTGAACAGCCGCAACACCATGTTTATCTTGATGGCTATTGGATATACAAGTACGAAGTGACGGTGGGACAATATCGCATGTTCTGCAAGGCGACCCGGCGCAAGATGCCCGAAGCTCCCGGCTGGGGTGGAAGGACAAGCATCCCATCGTGAACGTGAACTGGTACGACGCCAAAGTCTACTGTACCTGGGCGGGAGTCCAATTGCCGACCGAAGCCCAGTGGGAGAAGGCCGCCAGAGGAACAGACGGGAGGGAATTCCCTTGGGGGAACGAATGGGATGCAAGCAATTGCGCCGTATTGTTGGTGGGGCAGAGCTTGCCATCGAGGACAAAACCCGTGGGCAGCTACCCCGGTGGTATCAGTCCTTATGGCGTCCATGACATGGCAGGCAATGTATGGGAGTGGTGCGCGGATTGGTTTGATTGTGGATACTACAAGAAGTCCCCGCGCCGCAACCCCACAGGACCTGGGTCTGGCCAGAAACGTGTAATGCGCGGCGGCTCGAATGGCTTTAGGGACGGGAGATTCCTCCGCTCAGCCCTTCGGTTCAGGGACAACCCCGTCGGCAGGTGCGACTTCTTCGGATTTCGTTGTGTCCAAGGCCGCAAGTAGCCCTTTGCCTTTTTGCTGTATTGCCGTTTGAGGGGTCTTCCCCGCGGTGGGGTTTACCGACCCAGCACTCCATCCATTTTCGCCAGAATCTGCGAGAAGGTGGAAGCTTGCAGCCTGCCGAAGCGTTTGACGATGATGCTTTTGCTGAGCGTGTAGATTTTGTCTGCTCGCACGTGGCTATCGACAGCGAGCGTGCCCTCATCAAGGTCAGCAGTAGTGATATCTACTCCGACTCCTCGTTGAGAGAGGTTTGAGGTGATTGCGGCAACAATAATATCAGGAGACCTGCGATTGTGAGCGCTGGTAGATAGGACAAGGATGGGGCGGCGTTTGTTGGAGCTGAGATCGGTGAAGGGAACAGGAATCAGCACAATGTCGCGTTGCTTAGGCGTCATTCCAGACCTCGTCGTCTACGGGATTGTCCCAGAAGGCGAGGCTGCTCGTTGCAGCAGACACGAGATCGTGAGATTCGATCTCAGGATTGGGGATCAGCACGATCACTTCCACGGGGGTACCCGGTCTTGCGGGAACGCGTGGGAGTACCACGTTGCCCCGGGCTTTGACCTCGGTGGCGTATCGGATGGCTTGCATGGCGTTCTCCTTTCCTCAGACGGTGGTCCTTATAGCACTTTATGCGGGTCTCCCCCTATGGTTCTCATCGGGAAGGTCCCGAAAGCTTACACATCGTTGGCCGGGGATCACGGAGTCTGCGTTACGTTTTCCTTCTGCTCCGCTGCAGCAGGAGCCACAGGAAGAAAGGTCCGCCGCAGAGGGCGGTGACCACTCCGACCGGCAACTCCGTCGGCGCGAGGATGGTTCTTGCTACGGTGTCGCACAAGATCAGGAAGCCTCCACTCGCCAGAGCCGCGCACGGGAGAAGCAGCCGGTGGTCGGGCCCGATCAGTCTGCGGATCGCGTGAGGGACGATCAAACCGACGAAGCCGATGGGACCCGCCACTGCTACGACTGCGGCGGTTACGAGTGAAGCTCCTGCGAAGCCCCACTTTTGAAAGGCGGCGATGGGCACGCCTCGACCGAAGGCCATGTCTTCGCCCATTGCGATCTGGTTCATGCCCGGAGTGAGCGCAAACAGAATGACGGCTCCGGGCAAAAGGAGGGGCAGAATGGCGAGGACGTCGCCGAATCCGACCACCGCAAGGCCGCCCATCAGCCAACGATCCATGGCCACCAGACGATGGGGCTCGCTCAGATAGCGGATGAACATGATGGCAGAGCCTGCGATGAAGGCCATCGTCACGCCGGCGAGCAGCAAGCCATCGGTGGACAGATGCTCCGGACCCCTCCCCAACCAATATATCAGGCCGAGCATCAGAGAGGCCCCAGCTAACGACAACAACGCCACGCTGTTGAAGGGACCGAGGTGGAACTGCAGCTTGAACGAAATAGCCACCACCGCGCCGACTGCGCTCCCGCTTGCTATGCCGAGGGTGTAAGGATCTGCGAGCGGGTTGCGCAGAATCGCCTGCAGGGTCGTTCCTGCCATCCCCAAAGCTGCGCCGGTCAGGCTGGCAAGAAAAATCCGCGGGAGTCGTTGTTCCACCAGGATCATGTAGGAAACTGAGGTCCTGCGGTCCTGCCGCCCCAGGAGGGCGGCGAGACCTTCGCGCCAGTCCACCGAAGTCGCACCCACGAGGAGGGCCCCTGCCCCGATCACCACGAGTCCCACGGCGAAAGAGGAGATCAGGCCGACGAGTCGCAGCCATGTCAGACGCATACCGGCTCCCCTTCCAGGGCCGGCAAGATGATCGGTCGTCCTGTGGCAGGATCGGCGGCAACGCGCAATCCGTCACCGTAAACGGAGCTCAGCAGATCCTGCCGCAAGATATCTTCAGGCGGGCCGTCCGCGAAGAGGACGCCCTGGTGCAGCAGGCACAGTCGGGCGCAGGTGCGAGCGGCGCCGTTCAGGTCATGGGTCGATAGCACCAGCGTCCGCCCCTGCCGGTTGAGGGCGGAGAGGAGACGCAGCACTTCGACCTGATGGTGGGGATCCAGGAAAGTCGTCGGCTCGTCCAGCAGGATGACTTCCGGTTCCTGGGCCATGATCGACGCGAGTAGAACGCGCTGCTGCTCGCCCCCACTGAGGGTTTCCCACGTGCGTTCCCTCAGAAAAGTAACTCCCATCTGGTCCATGCTGTCCTCGACGATCCTCCAGTCGGATTCCGTCTCCAGACCCAGCCCCTTCCAGTAGGGATAGCGTCCCATCATCACGACCTGCTCAACGTTGAAGGGGAAGGCCACTGGGACGCGTTGAGGCAGGTAAGCCACCAGCCGCGCGCGCTGGTTGGCGGACATGCGGGAAACGGGTTGATCGAACAGCCGCACTTCGCCGGAAGTGGGCCGCAACTGCCCCAGCATCAGTTTCAGCAGCGTGCTTTTCCCTGCCCCGTTGGGTCCGAGTAGAGCCACGAACTCCCCCCGGCGGATCTGCAGGTCGATACCCCGGAGGAGCAGATCGCGGTCGTATCCAAACCGGAGGGCCCGCAGATCGTAGACCCGCGCCTCCTCACTCATGGCCGAAGACCTCCGGGTGGAGCGTCTCCGCTATGCGTCGGGCCAGCTTGGTGACCCGGGGACCTGGGATCAGGGCATAGTCGTCAGAGACAATCACGACTCGACGGTTCTTCACCGCAGGCAGGCTGGGTAAGGCCTGCCATTCTCTCAGGACCTTAGCGGGAGGTGACGACTCCGAGGAGCGTTCGTTGCCCAACTCTACGATCACCTCAGGGGCTCGTTTCACGAGGCTTTCCAGAGAGGGTTGGGGATAGGCAGTGCCCGCATCCGAGAAGATGTTGGCCCCTCCGCAGACCTCCATGAGGTCCTCCAGAAAGGTTCCTTTTCCGGTGGTCAACAGACCCTCCAGCTTCCCCTCCTCGCGTCCCAGGCAGAGAAACACAGGAACTCTCCTTCGACCCCGGACCCGGGCAGAGAGGTTGTCCAGGTCCTTCTTAATCGAGCCAACGAGGCGGTCCGCCGCCTTGGAACAATTGAGGGATTCGCCGAGGGCGCGGATCGCATGGTAAACGTCTTCCAGGCGATCCAATTTGAGCACAAGGGAACGACAACCGGACTTTCTGCACCAGGCCTGCATTTTGTCATTCAGCCCCTGGACGACCACGAGGTCGGGGCGGAGTTGGGACAGAACTTCCAGGTTGGGATCGATGTAGCCCCCACACCGCGGGAGCTTTTTCGCCTCGGGGGGGTAGTTACAGAACTCCGATACGGCGACAAGCCGCGTCCCCTGGCCCAAGGCGAAGATCATCTCGGTTACTGCCGGAGAGATACTGACAACGGTTCGGACGGGGCTTCCTCTTCCACCCGGAGAAGGCTTCGTCTTCTGCAGCAGAGGGCTGCCGCCGAGCCCGGGCCGGGTGGTCGCCTGGTTGCGGGGAGAGCACCCCGCAACACAGGCAAAACCAAGACCCGTGACGATCAGCAGGTTCCGAAGACGAAAGGTCAGCCACACGTGCAAGGCTCCTCCGAATTTCAGTTCAGATCGTAGGCGCTGTCGTCGGACGACAGGTCGCCGACCCCCGGTTTGGAGGGAGTCGAGTTATACATCTTGCTCGCAGCTTTGACATGACCGTCACAGTAGGCGACGTTGGCAACGCTGTTGTGCCGATAGTGGACGTTGGGTCCGATATAGCTATAGTAGCCGTCGCCAGGGGCGCGGAGATAGTTATTGCCTGCAACCGCACCTCCTGTGTACAGGCCGCTGTCGCAGAGCAGAACCGTCTCCGAAGGACTCTGGATGGCAGCCAGGGCCGCGGGCGCCAGCAATTCATCCGGAGGACCTCCGACGTAAGTGGTGTTGTAGGCGTAGCCGGTTTGGGGCCGTCCCCAGGTCTGTCCTTTGAAGGAAGGGCAGGCGTTGATCTGAGCGTTTTTGCAGTACGGTCCCATCAGTCCAAGTCCGGTAGCGCCGGAGCCCCAATTGACATAGAAGTCCCAGCCGTATTCATCATTCCAACTGTTCTGATAGTAATACGCCATGGGCATCATCTCATCGTAGTCCTGCGAATACATCATGAACGCAAGACTGATCTGTTTCAGATTCGACTGGCAACTCGCCTGTCGGGCTTTCTCACGCGCACGTGCGAACACGGGGAACAGAATCGCTGCCAGGATGGCGATAATCGCGATCACCACCAGCAGCTCTATCAGGGTGAATCCTTTCTTCGTTGTATTCTTACGCATTTACCTATCCTCCGTTAGTGTATCACTTGGGTTGGGGCGGTCTCAGACCTGCCCCTGAATGTCATCATTTCTCTGTGAAACAAAAAACCCTCACTCTCCGCCTTACGGAGGAATGAGGGTTTGCGATTGTGATTGCCTTTGGTTCTCTATAACCGTGAGCATCACCCCCTTCCCGCGAAGTGGTGGCTCCGATACTCGCAAACAGGTCGGTCTCCTGGCTTCCGTTTCGTTTCCCCGAAGTTCCTCGGGGTGTCCCTACTCTCCATGCCTTCCCATGCCGATATCACGTCGGCGCAGTGGCTGGCTTCTTCAGCCGTATGGATTTCGTCCACGGTCACAGTAGCGGGGCTGCTATGGAATCTGCCGACGTATCGGCATCACCATCTTCCCACGAGCGCCTCGGATGAGCGGCTCGCTGCTCACAGTTTTCTGCGAGCGCTACCTGTCTGCTGTCTACTATTCAATTGTCAGACGAGACTATAGCACAACCTCCCGCTGGCGCGCAACCGTCTTCATGAACAGCCCATCGAATTGCCGCAGTTGAGGCATTTGTAGCAAGAGCCGTTGCGAACGGTGATGTGCCCGCACACATCGCAAAACGGAGCATCGCCCATCATCGCGCCGAGGTGTTCGGTGTTGGGATTGCCCGAACCCTCCACCGACCCGGCGGCGTACGCGCTCACCATCGGTTTTGACTGAGGGAGGTGTTTCATGGTCAGGGACCGGGGCCTCGGGGCACTGACCGTGCCTGGCGAACTGCTACTCGAATCGACTGCTTCGGCTTCCGGTGCGATGTCCAGGACCTCCAGGTCTGCCGGTTTCACCTGCACAAAATCGGTCCGTCCCAGGTATTCCATGCCCAGCACACGGAATACATAGTCGATGATGGAGGTTGCCATTTTGATATTGGGATGGTCGACGATGCCCTGGGGCTCAAAGCGGGTGAAGGTGAAGGTGTCCACGAATTCCTCGAGCGGAACGCCGTACTGCAGCCCTTTGGAGATGGCAATCGCGAAACAGTTCATCATGCTGCGAAACGCCGCGCCCTCCTTGTGCATGTCGATGAAGATCTCTCCCAGGGAGCCGTCTTCGTATTCGCCTGTTCGCAGGTACACCTTATGGCCGCCTACCCGCGCCTCCACCGTGAAGCCGCTCCGCTTTCTGGGAAGAGGTCTCTTCTGGGGTCCGAGGTGTTCCGCGAAGTTCAGAGGCAGTTGGACTGAGACGTGATCCGCGGATTCCTCAAGGGGATCGACCGCCGCGTCTGTCTGGGATTTCTGGCTCCCACTGGTTGCGCTGAGGGGTTGCGACATCTTGCATCCGTCCCGATACAAGGCTACCGCCTTCAGGCCAAGGCGCCAACTCTCTACATAGATGCGTTCGATGTCTTCCACCGTGGCCTCAGTGGGTAGATTCACCGTCTTCGAGATGGCCCCGGATAGGAAGGGCTGCACGGCGGCCATCATCTTGATGTGGCCCATCGGCTCGATGAAGCGTTGACCATATCTGCCACACTTGTTGGCGCAGTCAAAAACCGGCAAGTGTTCGGGCTGTAAATGGGGCGCTCCTTCGACCGTCATCATGCCGCAAATGACCCGATTCGCCTCCTCCACCTGCTCCTCGGAGAATCCCAATCGCCTGAGCAAGTCGAACCCGGGGGTCTCATATTCTTCCTGCGGGAGGCCCAGCCGAGTCAGGACCTCTTCTCCCAGCAGGCCTGGGGCAAAAGCGAAGGACAACTCGAAAACCTTCGGGAGGTTATGCTCGATCCGGTCGAGGTCTTCGGCGCTGAACCCAAGCGACCTCAGGGACTGGCGATTCACATGGGGGGAGTCGAGGAGGCTCATCGTCCCGGTGACGTAGGCAATAATCTCCCCGATCTGCTCTTCGGTATACCCCAGCCGTTGCAGCGCCTGCGGCACCGATTGGTTCACGATCTTGAAGTACCCGCCCCCCGCCAGTTTCTTGAATTTCACAAGAGCGAAGTCGGGCTCGACACCCGTTGTGTCACAATCCATCAACAGGCCGATGGTCCCCGTAGGTGCGAGCACGGTGACTTGCGAATTGCGATATCCGTGCCTCTCGCCGGCAGCGACGCACAAGTCCCATTCTTCTTTGGCAAACTCCAGGAGAGAACGCGGGCAGTGTTGCTCGCTGATCTTGTACGCGGCGATGCGATGCTTGTTCATGACCCGCAGCATGGGTTCGCGGTTCTTCGCATAGCCGGGGAAGGGCTCTTTAACCTCCGCGATCTCGGCAGAGGTCCGGCACGCGTGTCCGTGCATGATGGCCGTAATGGCCGCGGCCACGGCGCGCCCAGCATCGCTGTCGTACGGAATCCCACTCAGCATCAACAGCGTCCCGAGGTTGGCGTAACCGAGACCCAGCGGACGATAGTCGTGGCTGTTGCGGGCGATCCTCGCGGTGGGATAGGAGGAAAAGTCCACAAGGATCTCCTGAGCAATGATGAAGATACGGCACGCGTGGCGGAAGCCCTCGGTGTCGAAAGTGCCGTCCTCGTTCAGAAACTTGGTCAGGTTGATCGAGGCGAGGTTGCACGCGCTGTCATCGAGGAACATGTATTCCGAGCACGGGTTGGAGGCGCGGATCTTGTCGGTCTTGGGGCAAGTGTGCCATTCGTTGATGGTGGTGTCGAATTGAACCCCCGGGTCCGCGCACGCCCACGCCGCCTCGGCAATCCGGCGCACAAGATCACGGGCGTCGTATTCGTCACAGACTTCCCCGGTGGTGCGAAAGCGTGTCTGCCACTTTCCGCCCTGCAGGTAGGAGTGCATGAATTCATCGGTAACCCGCAATGAGTTGTTGGAGTTCTGACCGGCGACGGTCCGGTAAGCTTCACCATTGAAGTCGGAGGAGTATCCGGCGCCGATCAGTGCAGCAACCTTCTTCTCCTCGTTCATTTTCCAGTTGATAAACTCGGCAATCTCGGGGTGATCCATGTCCAGACAAACCATCTTGGCCGCCCGGCGCGTGGTGCCACCTGACTTCGTGGCGCCTGCGCCTCGGTCGAACACCTCGAGGAAAGACATCAAACCCGAAGACGTGCCACCGCCGGAGAGCTTTTCCTGGTGCCCCCGCAGCTTTGAGAAATTGGTGCCGGTGCCCGAGCCATACTTGAAAACTCGCGCCTCGTTCTTCACGAGGTCGAAGATCGACATCAAGTCATCACTGACTGACTGAATAAAGCAGGCCGAGCACTGGGGATGCGAGTACGCGTCTTTGGTCTGGAGCACATCATTCTGGGAGAAGTCCCAGTACCAGTTTCCGCCGCTGCCGCTGATTCCGTACTCGTGGTACAAGCCACAGTTGAACCAGACGGGAGAATTGAAAGCGCCTTTCTGGTGAAGCAAGAGGTGCGTCAACTCCGCCTCGAAAGCTTCGCCGTCCTCGTTGGCTCCAAAGTAGCCGCCAAGCTGCTCCCCGCCTCGTCGTATCGTATGAGCCAGACGATAGATGACCTGCTTCACGCTGGTCTCTCGTCCAACTCCCGGGACCCCGGCTTTGCGGAAGTATTTCGAGACGACAATGTCGGTAGCCAGTTGCGTCCAAGTGGCGGGGACCTCGATGTCGCGATGCTCGAAAATGGCATTGCCCTTCTCGTCGGTGATCACGGAGTCGCGGTACTCCCACTCCACCTCTGCGAAAGGATGTTCACTCGGAGTTCCGTTGTCGGAAGCTTTCGTGAATCTGCGCTCTATGGTCAAACCGTTGACCGCTCGTGCGGGATTGTGTCCGTTACCGTTACCATTCGAGGGAGCGTTGTCTACGGTGATAGTCAAGGCCGGGTGTGTGATTTCTGGTTGCATCGTTTGCTGTTTCATCTGCTGTTGCTCCTTTCACTGATATGGACGAAGACGACCTGCCGTCCCCTGGGAACCGAAGCCGGGGTAGCGCTGCTGGGACACTTCCGCCAATCTGCACCGTTTTCCGGTCAAGGGGTCAAAAGATCAGCAGTTCGTACGTCTCACTCTACTCCGCCAGGCGGGTGCTCCTGCAGGGTGATCGACGCAAGGGAAGAAGTACAGGCTGTCGACGTGGTTTCCCTCAGTGGCAAGGACGGATTATACTCACCGTGTAGGATGGTGTCAAGAGGAGAATCAAGAAAAAACACTAAATATGGGGGACGGGCGACTGGGAAAGCCCTACAACTTGCGACTGCTACCGGCCATCGTTTGGGTCCAGGGGCTTCGACTGGTGCGCTAACAATCAGAGAAATCAAGCCGAGATCGTCGACCGCCCCCCTCAATCACCCAACTGGACGAGCCCCAGGTCCCCGGCGAATTCCACAGCCCGATGATGCTCGTCGGCCTTGATCGGCCGGTTTAGCTCCACATAACGTTCGGATCGGACCTTCCCCGCCGGACGATACTGCGTCATGAGGTTTACGTGAGTGTGGGGGGAGATTTCCTCGGAAAGGAACTTCAGTATTTCCCGCGTCTCCGCCTCACCCCCGGGCATCAACAGATGTCGAACGAGAAGGCCTCGTCGCGCCAAGCCCTGCTCATCGATCACCAGGTCTCCGACTTGGCGGTGCATTTCCTTGAGGGCTGACTTCGCGCTCTCGGCATACTCCTGCGCCGTCAGGTATCTCCGGGCGGGTTCCGGACTCCAGTATTTGAA
>JACQGJ010000529.1 GCA_016199605.1 Armatimonadota bacterium
GGACAAAGCTGGAGCTTTATCCTACGGAAAGCCCGTTAATCCGGGACGCGCCCTGCAAGACTTAAGTCAGACTTTGGATCCGTCACAGGACCTCACAACACTCGGTGGCGTCAGACTGAAGGTTAAGGCCCGGTCTGTTTTCGGGGGACCTATGGCGGATTGGATTAGAGAAAGGTTGACATGATCCAGATCGGCACGAAACGCCTGCTAACATGTCTGTTCATGCCCGTTAGCATCTTGTTCAGTGGTATGCTGACCGTCGCGCAGGAGGCCGACCATGCCCAAATCATGGAAGGTCTCCGCAAGGCGGAGGAGCACGTTGGCGTGTGGCAGCGGTATCCCATGATCGGGATTCCGCTCGTCCAGACGCCGCCAAAGGTGGATGGGGCGGTGGACACACGCGAGTGGTTCGCCGCGGCCCGAATCCGCGGACTGCTGGACTACTATAAAGGACTCGTCACGCGGGACAGCACCGATGTCTACCTCTGCTACACCAACACCCATCTCTACATCGCCTTCCAGGTCGAACGGCCGGAGAATGCACGGATCCCAACCGATAGAGATCTCTTCGAGATTCTGATCGACGCTTGGCACCAGCACCAGAAGTACTACAACATCGGAGCGGGGCTGGAGAAGATCCTGTGGGATGGGGTCGGCCCCAATGTGCGACAGGATGCCTGGAACCCGACCTGGGAATACAAGGCGCGCGCGACCGAATTCGGCTGGGAGGGCGAGATGGGGGTTGCGTGGAAGGACTTCGGTTTCGACGCCCCTCCGCCGCCAGGCACGATCTGGGGCGTTGACTTCATTCGCAACGAGAAGACGCCGGTGGACCGCCTCGCGGTCTGGTCGTTCCGGGGCAAGAACTGGCACGCGGTGAAGAACCTCGGGCACCTCCTGTTTACCGGAAAGCCTTTTGCCCTTCGCACCGAAGGCGCCGGTTGGATGGGCAGCGCACGACAGGGGGGCGTGAAGCTGGTCCTGTCGAATTTCTCCGACCAACATGTGACCGTGGATGTGGATCTGGAGCTGCGCAGGACGGACCAACCCGTGACGATGGAATACTACCCGACCATCGAGTCGGCCATGGCCGAGGATATGCCCGCGGCGATTGGCTCACCGCTCAAGAACGAAGTCAACAGCGCGTTGAAGAACTACTCCCTGATGAAAGACCGGAAAGAGAAGGTCACCGTCGCGCCCAACAGCAGCAAGATGGTGCAGTTGGTTGAGCCGGACAACGCAGGGAATTACCTTGCGCTGTATTCCATCAAGGAAGGTGACCGGCTGTTGTCCGCGGCGGCACTGCCGTTCCAGATCTCCGTTCCTCTTGCTATCAAGCTCGAAAGCTATCTCCTTTCCGCCCAAACCCTGGCTTACATGGTAGACCTGAGACGCGTCGCAGACAAGACGACCGAGGGTTCCACGCTGCTGGTATCCGCGAAGGGACCGGAGGGAAAGGTGGCGGCTGAGGAGAAGACTCCGGCAATTCATGGCAAGCAGGAAGTCGCCAGTGTCCTCAAGTTCAAGCCTCAACTCGACTCGTCCTATATCGTGACCGCGAGCATTGTGGAGGGGGACAAGATCGTCGCCAAAAACGAAGAGCCGATCCGGGTTCCTCCGAAACCGGTGTGGTTGGGGAACGTTCTGGGAAAGAAGAAGTTCGTCCCGGAGCCATGGACGCCGGTGAAAGCCTCGACGACAGGCTGTCAGACTCTGACCTCTCGCTTCACATGGAGCAAGACCTCTTTGCTGCCCTCCTTCAAAGTTCTCGGCAAAGAGATCCTGGCCGCGCCCCCGGTGCTTTCGTTCAAGGACAAGGAGGGGAAAGAGCTGCCGATCAGCGTCACCCGGTTTCGTGTCAAAGATCAGGACGCGGAGAGAGTCGTCTACGACTTCGCCGCTCGTCTGGGCAACCAGGCTGAAGTGAGTGGCGATATCGCCATCGAGTTTGACGGGTTGGTCTGGTATCGAATGAATCTGACGCCGCGTTCCTCGGTGGAGCTTTCTTCCTGCTCGTTGCAGTTCACCCTCCGGAAGGAGTTCGCCCGCCTCTGCACCGCCGGGGCGAACGTCTATTCGGGCGCGATCCCCAAGGAGGGAAAGGACTTTCCGTTCGTGTTTATGGTCTGGGTAGGGGGACTCGAAGGAGGACTCCAGTGGGTTGCCGAGAACAACCGTAACTGGTTCAACCAGGACGTGAAGAAAGCGATCCGCGTGGCCTCCGATGGGAAGACGGGTTCGCTGACCGTGAACCTCATCGACAGACCGGTGACCGTCAGCAAGCCGGTAGATTGGTCTTTTGGCTTCATCCCGACTCCCTCTCGCGTCAAGCCGAAAGACTGGGGGAAGTATGCTTTCTTCCAGACGGCTGGCATTGTGACTGAACCGAAAGGACCGCCGGATGAGAGCCTCAAGGCTACCGATCCGAACACGCACTGGAAGAGGACGATGGCCTGGCAATACTACTCCGGTGACGCGTGGAAACGTGACCAGAAGCTCCTCTACGCTGTCGTGTTTCACGGTTACTGGCAGGAGTTGTTTGGCTATCCCGGCACCAACGACCCCGAACGCCAGCGCCTGCTGAAGGAGAGCGTAAAGTGGCTGCACGGCCTGGGAATCAAGGTGATCGTCTACGCCGGTTGGGGGATGAACATCGAAGCGCCGGAATGGAAGGATTACGGCATGGAAATGGTTCGGCTTCCGCTCTCGAACACCGGGTATGGAACCTACCGCCAATGCCCAACCACTTTGTGGCAGGACTGGTTCGTCTACAAAATGGCGCAGATGATCAAGGAGTACGACATTGACGGAATCTTCATCGACTCGGTGACATCACCCATCGAAACCGAGAACTACACTCCCGGTATGCGCTGGGTGGACGACCAGGGGAACGTGCATGGCTCATATCCTCTTCTCGCCTCGCGCGAATGGCTGAAGCGCCTCTACAAACTGTGGCATGGCGAGTTGAAACCGAACGGCGTGGTGTACAACCACAACTCTCCCCCTGCCATCATGGCCATCGAGAGTTTCGCCGACGTGCGCACTCCCAGCGAATTCGCCCAGCACCACGAAGGCTCCTTCGACCGGGAGTTCATAGATTACTTCCTCGCGAAGAACGGCGGCGAGCAGTACGGTCTGTTCATTGAGCACACCAACAAGGACTGGATGGGAGAGTGGGCGAAGAAGAAGACAAACCAGCTCTACGCCCTCGATCTGCCTCTGAACGCCGCCATCAAAGCAGTGAACCTCTACTCTCCGGGCAATGCCAAGGGCAGCTATGACCTGGACGCCCAGCCGATGCCGTGGATTTGGAGGGCGAACCAGTGGATCGAACGTTCCACCGCCGAGTATCTTCCGTGGTGGAAGAACGCCGACTGCCTCAGGACCAGTCCTAAGGACGACCAGGTGCTGACCGCTCTCTGGCTGCAAAAAGGAAGGAAAGCCCTGGTCTGCGTCTCCAACCTTTTCAAAGAGCCGCGCAAGATCGAGGTCGCTCTGAAGCTCGAGAAGATAGGACTGAAGACGATTTCCCTCGGAGACGCCCTCACCGGCGAACCCATCCCCTCCGAGGGAGGCAAGTTCACGCTGGACGTAGGTTTCGAGAGGTATCGGCTGGTGAAAGTGAGTGGGGCGCGTTGATTCAGCTTACCACTGACCCGCTCCAATCAGGATTGATGCTCTGCAGCAAATCATCTACCGGGATTGCCTGATGCCGTCAGGAATGGCGTAGGTACATGGAGGTGAGGCAGCGATGTCTCGAAAGACTACCATCGTTATTTGCATTGCCGTCGTTCTGTTAATATCCCTCTGGCTGATCACCAACCCGCCGGGACGATTTGGGAAGTGTGGCTTTGCCTTCACCACGTACAACTCCGTCCCCAGGATTGTCACCGACATGCAGATTCGTTGCGACGGAAAATTCAGGAAGGTGGAGAAGACTCACGACCTGGGCTACAGCGAGATTGAATGGCTTCTGATGCCTCCCCCGGAAGTGCTTATCCTCAGCACCGGTTGGAGTGCAAAGGTCGTGCCCGCCGAGAATATCCGCGAGACAATCCCGTGCGAAGTTCACCTCCTGCCCACAGGCAAAGCGATTGAAGAATTCAACAGACTGAAAAGAGAAGGCAGGCGGGTCGCGATACACCTGCATTCAACATGTTGATGAAAGGAAACTGATGTCCCCACATGGTTCAACGAAGCGCTTCTGGCGCACCCCGTTGCTGGGACTTTGCCTGGCACAAGCGGTGGCTTTCGCCGTTCCCCTCGCCGCCTCCGCCTTCTGCAGCAAGGCGCCCTTGCCGAGCGACGTGTGGGGACTGAATCTCTGCCGCGTCCGACGAAAGGTCACCCCCGACGAGTACACCTGCTGGTCGCCGACCTTCGGCCTGTTTGGACAACCGAAGCGGTTCGGGCAGTTGATCTACAGGTAGTCGCCTGCCAGATCGTGTGGTCTCCCCCCCATCCGCTCTTCGGGCACCTTCCCCCGCTCCGCAGGAGAAGGAATTCCCTCTCCTGTGAGCTTGCGAACGGGGGAGGGTGGCGCTTGCGCCGGGTGGGGGTTGTTGTTCCACCTAACTCGGTGTTCCGCTGCCGGGGTAGAAGGGGTTTTGCACTGATTCGGGGCTGGTTCAGACAGGAAACGTCCATTGAGTCTTCAGGTGAGGCTCCTCGGCTGTCTCCAAGCACATCCCCGCCATTCCCGCGGCCGCCCTGGCTATTCCCGCGGCCGCCCTGGCTATTCCCGCGGTCACCCCCGCTATTCCCGCGGTCGCCCTGGCAACTCCCGGTGCCATCCCGGCCATTCCCGGTGTCTCCCCCGCTATTCCCGCGGTCGCCCTGGCAACTCCCGGTGCCATCCCGGCCATTCCCGGTGTCTCCCCGGCTATTCCCGGTGTCACCCCCGCTATTCCCGCGGTCGCCCTGGCAACTCCCGGTGCCGTCCCGGCTATTCCCGGTGTCTCCCCCGCTATTCCCGCGGTAACCCCCGCCATTCCCGGTGTCTCCCCCGCTATTCCCGCGGTCACCCCCGCCATTCCCGGTGTCTCCCCCGCTATTCCCGCGGTCCCCCCCGCTATTCCCGCGGTCCCCCCCGCTATTCCCGCGGTCAGCCCGGCTATCTCCGAGCACTCCCCGGTAGACCGGGAGACTTCTCCGGTAGTCGGGATGACCTCCCCGACGCTCCCGAAACCACGTCAAGGTGTACCCCGCTCCATTGGGCGCGAAGTTCCAGCGACGGGGCCGGAAGGCGAAAGGTGGGGTCTGAATCTTTGCCACGTCCGGCGAAGGGTCAAGCCCAACGAGTACACTTGCTGGTCGCCGACCTTCGGTCTATTCGTACAACCGAAGCGGTTTGGGCAGTTGATCTACAGGTAGTCGGTTGCCAGACCAACCATTTCCGCACGCTCAGGCATTCGTGTAAGCGAGGGAGATGCGGAGATGATGGAGATGGGGGGAGGCCTTCCGCGCCCGCCGGCAGCTACCCCGCCTTCAGGTCGCGCAGCAGGCAGTCAAAGGCGTGCTGGTAGGAGTCGTGGTCTTTCCAGTTCGTGAAGTCGCCGATGTGGCGGGAGTTCTTGGGTATGTTCGGCCAGCCCTTGTCCACGGAGGACGCCGCATCATCCAATCGGACGGGGAACAGAACCGTCTTCCCGCGTTTCCACTCCTCCTCCAACGCCGTCTCCACCTCCTGCTCCACCCACTGGCTGGAAACGGAATGTTCGGAGAGATCGTGCGACCAACGAGTGCTGTGGACCTCCCGTTTGGTCGTGAAGTCCACATAGGCGGTCGCGCTAATCGGTTTGAAACGGTAGAGGACGGGCTCATGGACCTCGCGCCTAACCCCTACTGTCGCTGCAAGATGGCTTCCATCTTCTCCCTCTCCGAGCGTAGGTTCGAGAGAGTTGAGGTGATTTGATCTTTCTTTGCGTGGTATTCATTGAACCTCGGGCTCAGACGCACAGGCATCACAGAATCCCGAATCCACATTATTGCCAAACCAACAAAGAAAGCAAGTATGGTCACCACAAAGCCTCCCATGATACCTTCTAGGAGGTCCAGGCGACACCACTTCGCCAAATACAGCAGTCCAGAGGCAATCGGACCCCAAATCATGAAGAGATTAACGATGATCTCGTACCGCTTGAAGGATGCCTTTCGGTCTATCTCGTCCTCGGATTCGTATTCTGATTCTGATTTCCGCAGTTGATACTCCAGTTGTTTCATTGACTCATCGAGTTGCCTGATGCCCTCGGATAGCAGTCTTTCCTCGCTCTCTCGGCATTCTACTCCGAGTTGATGCAAGGCTGCGGATTGAGCCAAGAGATCGAAGTACCAACGTGAAGCTGAGTTCTCTATCGCGGTCAATGCTTCCTGCAAGTGGTTGTAAACAGACGAGACTTTGGAATCATATTGCCGCACCCATTCCTCGGCATCGACAACAGACTTCAGAGCCCCCCTTGATCTTTTAATCAAACCCTCCCGACAACTGCGCGCCTCATTCGACAGATCGCTAGGAAGGGCTGATAACCAGCCCTGAGCCGAGGCAAAGTCCACTTGTCCTTGCACCTTGGTCCACCATGCCCCGGCTTGAGCAAGGGTTGCCTTTCCACCTATTGCGTCCGTTCGAATGAGCAACTCTATGTGTTTCGCGCATTCATCCGCTCTGCCTGTCAAAGCACAGTATCGCGCGCACTCATAAGCGACCACCTGCGCGTCGGGTTGCAGTTCGAGCGCGCGCCGTGTCTCCCGGTATGCCTCCTCATGGTTCCCCATGAGTCCGTGAGCTCTTCCAGCGAAGAAGTGGGCTTTGCTCTCGAATTCCTCGTGTCCCCAAGCCTGGGCGGTACGGACAGCTTCCTCAA
>JACQGJ010000526.1 GCA_016199605.1 Armatimonadota bacterium
TGCGAGACTCCGACCAGAGGGAGGAGTCGAAGCAATCCCCCAGGTTGATCGCGTTTCCCGAAGGGGATTGCTTTGCTTCGTTCCTCGCAACCACTCCGTTCCTCGCAATGACATTTTCACCTTGCGTGGTGCGAACCCGCGCATGGATGATTCCTTGATTTGTCTCGAATTTCGGATTTCTTTGAGCACACCATGGCTGTCACCGTGAAATTCTACCCGGAAGGTCAGTTGAGCGAGCCGTTGTCGCGTGCGATTCGGACGGCGAAGCGGTCGGTAGACATGGTGTATTTCTACTGGAAGACCCAGTACGCCACCTTCACCCCCGCCAACGCCATCGTCAAGGCCGCCCAGGATGCGGCGAAGAAAGAAGGGGTCCGGGTGCGGGTGCTGTTGGGCTACGGTGCGGATGCTCCCAGCGTGCAGTATCTCAACTACCTGACCGCCAAAGCCCTGGCGGAGTCCGGGATCGAGGTGCGCCTGGCGCCCGTCAGCCGGACGACGCATGCCAAAATGACGGTCATCGACGGTTACCAGACTTTCCTCGGCAGCCACAACATCACCCGCGGCACTCTGTCCTTCAACAAGGAGCTGATCGTCGGGTCCAACACCCGGGATATGTGCTGCCGCCCATTGGCGGGACGCTATCGAAGAATCTCGCCTTTCGTCACGTCTCCCGCCACATCCAGCAGTTGGACGTTTGAGATCGTGCGGAACTGCTGGTAGTCGTCCATCTTCCAGACGACTTTCTTGTCCGGGGTGACCTCGAACAGGAGGGGCTGCTCTCCGATGTGACCATGACCGCCCCAATTGCAGACAAGGGTGTTACCGTTGGGCAGGCGCTGCAGGCCAGCGACAAACCGCAGCGGGTTTCCGGGAAGCTCATTCTCGTCAATCTGCCAGACGATCTTGTCGTTCGTGTCCACTTCGATGACTTTGTGCCCGTCGCCGCAGCCGATGAGCGTGTTGCCATTCGGCAGGCGCACACCGACGAACGGGTTGCCGGGGGTGGGAATGGTTCGCAGGACTTTGCCTTCGCCGTCGTATTCCCGTACGAGGTTCTCTCCTACATGCGCCACGAGGTAGTTGCCGTTGGTCAGCTTTCGGGCGACGCGGAATTGCGCGTGAACGTTTACGGTCTTCGTCTCAAGCTTTACCTCCTTCCGGATTTTCCCCTGGCGGTCCACCTCGACGATCCGACTCGTGCCGCACTCACACACCATGACACTGCCGTCCGCCAGCGGCTGGCAGCCATGGACCTCCGTCCCCTCGGGGGAAGTGTATTGCCACACAACCTTCTTGTCCGGTGCTACCTCCTGTACACCTCGCACGTTGCTCAGCAGGTAGTTGCCGTTCGGCAGTCGCCAGACGTCCTGTCCGACCGGCACAGCGAACTCCCAGACAACCTTTCCGTCTGCCGAAACCACGAAGTCCTTCCCCTGACCGTTATCGCAACACAGGAACGAGTGTCGTACGGCACCGGCGTCGTTTTGCGCCTGTGCGGTGAGAGTAATCCTCAGGGAAAGCAAAAGCAAGCAGATTGTCAGCATGTATCTCGTCATCACGATATTCCTTTCGTTTGTGTATACTCGTTAAGGTTGGAAACACCACATTGTTGTGAGACAGTTGGACGCCTGCCCGCAGGGCAGGAGTCGAACCTCTCCGGCCTTAGCGATGGCGCTTCGGGAGTCCTCGAACTCACAGAGTTCGCACTCCCTCGTAACAGGAAACGAGTATTTTCAACCTTAACGAGTATAAGTGCTTCTCTCGCCTTCGGATCACAGCATCCCCCGAGAAGATTGTTGACCGACCACTACAAATCTCTCCGCGAAAACCACACCGCCGCCAGGGCGGCAAAGAACAACATGGGAGCGCCAAACCCCGCGAAGTATTTCCAGGTCTGCACCTCTCTGAAGGTAGCGGTGTTGTGGCGCGAGTGTATGATCCGGGCGTTGGGGTTGGTCACGTTCTTGACGGTGACCTTTACCGGGTCTGTTGCTTTGAAGGTCAGCCCACTGAGCAGAACGCTCCTCGCGGAAGCGTTGTAGGCCGCCGTCCTGGGTGTGCGCGTCGTGCCGAGGGGGCTTTCGACCGTGTAGTTCTTCAGCTTCTCAGCCCACGCTGCGTCCATGTTCTTCGAGTAGGTCACCGAGGCGCTTGTGCGTGTGGCGCTCACCCTCACGACGCGCGCCGGCTCCCGGTCCTGCTTGTCGTGAGGAGTCGAGGAGCGTGAAACCGAGGGAGTGGGAGAATCGGAGACGGTCACTGATTCCTCCCTGCCTTTGCCCTGTTCAGCCTTCACCTGTTCTCCACTCCGGCTTTCGGGTCCTGCTGCAATCTTGTTCGACGTGGCTGAATCGGCTGCGGGGCTGATCGAATTCCCCGCCTCGTCCGTCACTCCCTGAGCGGTGATCGTCACAGTTTTGCCGGGCTTGAAGGTGAAGCCGCTCAACACAACCGTCCCCACAGCCTTGTCATAGACGGCGGTCTTCGGGGTATGTCGGGTCCCTTTGGGCGATTCGACCGTGTAGTTGTCGATTTTCTCGGCCGCCTCCGGCTTGATCTCCTTTGAGAAGGTCACCAAGAGGCTTGTTTCCGTGGCCGAGCACGAAACCACGCGAGGAGCACTATTGTCCCTGAGAATGTCAGGAAGATTCCTTGTCAAGCTGGCCGGAGACATATACTCCGCACCCATGAACGCGAACACAGCGCCAGCGACGTACCACAGCAACAAGAGGCCGATGACGGAGACGATGGTGTTGTTGAAGATCACGCTCATGGTTACACCGAGCGAGACGACCATGAGCAGGGCCATTCCCACAATGGAGATGCCCGTCAGCATCGTCATCCAGGTAACGTCCCTGGGAGCGTAGCGCCAGACCCCGTATCCGGCTGCGCTCGCGAGCAGGCAGTAAACTCCTCCGAGGACCAACGCCCGGGCCGCGAGCTTCGCGAGGATGTACTGAGTCCGAGTGCAGGCGCGACACAGGATTCCGTCGGCGACAACCTCCGCCTCCAGGGAAACCGAGCCCGCGCTGAGGACGATGATGACGGTGATCCAGACGTTGAGGAAAAGCGCCAGATAGGCGGTAAGAATGGTCGAAGCGGGAATCGGCGCCGGACGCTTGGCCACCAGCATGCCGATCGGCACGACGAAGAAGGAAAGCAGCAACAGAAGCAGCCAGAGGCGCACGACCCACGATCTACTCAGCGCCCTCAGGTCCGCTTGTAAGAGCGCGCTCCATCCCATCATCCGGCGACGGTAGCGGCCGCCCTTCGAGGTCGTCGCAAGCGCGAGAGAAGCCATCGGATTGATCCACCTCCAACAAGTGAATGAATGCCTCTTCCGTTTGACCTTTGGTGGAAACCACGTTGATCACTTCCACACCCACCTCAGAGGCCGTCAGGAGGAGCTTTCCCAACGGAGCGGCGAAGCGCTCCGAGGACGAGAAGAGGACCTCGATCCAGGACCCGCGTCGTTGGAAACCTGCGATCTCGGGCATCTCCTCCATGCGCTTACTTAAGGCGCCCAATCTTGGGCTGTCCCCATCGATCTCCAACTCCACGCTGTTGCGTCCGGTCGTTTGTTTGAACTGGCGCATGGGGCCTTGAAAGATGAGTTTGCCGTCGTGCAGGACACCGATATGATCGCACACGCGATCGATGTCGCTGAGAATGTGCGAGGAAACAATGAGGGTTTTCCTGAGCCCCAATTCGCGAATGAGATCGAGCGCGTATTTGCGTCCGGCTGGATCGAGCCCTGCGGTCGGCTCGTCCCAGATCAACAAGTCGGGATCGTTAATAAGCGAGGCGGCGATTCCCAGACGCGTCGTCATGCCCGTCGAGAAGCTCTTGATGACCTGCGATTGGGCTGGCAGGAGGTCCACGGCGCGAATCAGTGAGGCAAGACGCGGCTTGCGCTCTTCCTTCGTCAGTCCGAAAAGCTGCCCGATGAAATCGAGGTAGGTGATGGGCGTCATGGCCGGCGGGAATCTGGGGTTGGTTGGCAGGTAGCCGATGCGCTGCCGCAGATGCGCGGCATTCGGCGTTACCGTCTCTCCGAAGATTTCAGCCCGTCCCGCGGTCGGTGACTGCAAGCCCAACAGCAGTTTGATGATCGTTGTCTTTCCCGCGCCGTTGGGCCCCAGCAAGCCGAAGACGGTTCCCTGCTCGATAGTCAGATTGACACCGTTGACCGCGATGAGGCGATTGTTGTAGATCTTCGTTAGATTACGGGTTTGAACCACGGGCATAGTTGTCGCTTGGCAGGGGACAAGGTTACCGGCGCTACCGTCTATTACACTCCATAGCCATGAGAGGTTTCACGAACCGACGACCCTTGATCTCCTGCCCCCAAACCGGTTAAGATTCCCTGCCCCGGCAAACAGGGGTGAGACAGAACACCGGGAGAGGCGCATGGCACTCAAAATTCGTTCTCTGAAACTCAAGGATCGACACTTCGGCAATGAGTGGTTCGATACTGTGGAAGATCGCTGGAACTACCGGGACTTCCTTGCCGATAAACGTTGGCGCGAAGACTGGATCAGCTTCGACGGTGTAGTCTACCACTCAGGGACTGACCGCGTCTACTGCGGCATCACCAGCTTTGATGCCGACATCTTCAAAGCCTACGACCGCCGAAGCGGCCAGTTCCTCGATCTGGGCTTTGCTGCGGTCTCCAATCGCTATGACGCCAAGTTCCACCGTTCCATGGAACTGACCCGTGACGGGACAAACCTCTACGTTGCCACGGCCCTCCTTCATGATCTCGACCGCTACTGGGAAGCGCCCGGGGGAGGTATCTACCGCCACGAAGTCGCGACGGGCGCCACGGAGAAACTGGGAATACCCCTGCCACACAACTACATTCAATCCATCGCTCTCGACGAATCGCGTGGTCTGGTGTACTCCCTCCACTTCACTCCTGAGCGACTGAGCAGCTTCGACCTCAATACGAAGACCTTTAGAGATCTGGGGCCCATTGGAAGCGGCATCGCCATGGCCCAGGGCGAAAACCTCGTCCTCGACGACCAGGGCCGCGTCTGGTGTGGCTGGGGCGTCACCCGCGCCTGGCAAAGCGGGCCCGGCGTGGACAGCCACCGGCTCTGCAGGTATGACCCGCAGGAAGACCGAATTCTTTACTGCGAATCAGGCCTGCCGCGAGCCGATGGAAGCTATGGAACAGCAAAGGTCGAAGGGTTGTTCAACCTCGGGACGGGCTGTCTGTACGCTTCCGGAGACAACGGCTCGCTCTATCGTATCGATCCTGAAACCGCAAAGGCCGTGTGCCTCGGAACTCCGATCCGCACCGAACGGTCACGGCTCACCTCTCTGGCGCTGCACTCCGATGGTTTCGCTTACGGGATCACCGGTCGCGACGGAAAATGCCGGGTGCTGCGGTTTGACCCCAACGCAGATCGCCATGAGGTGGGAGACCCTGTCATCGACGAAGCAGGAGTGCCAATGTGGCAATGCCACGATGTCACGATGACGACGGACGGTGTTATTTACGCGGGAGAAAATGACCACCCTCAACGAAGCGGGTATCTCTGGGAGATAGCGCTGAACGGGCCATAAAAAAAGCCGATCAGGGATTGACAGAGGGTTTTCAAAAGAGTATAAGAACGGTGGGCGTGGATTGAAATCCCGTGCTAAAGCGTCCCTCTTGACGTCAGAGGGACCGCGCATCTGATGGGCCCAAAAACCCGGACGCCTTTCGCGCCAAGTCATGCGCCTGCCACTGGAAATCCACGCCCTTCGCTTTCCAGCTTACCTCCCGTCCATTCTCACCAACACAAAACTTTTTGCCGGGATCTTTAGCTCCAGTTGGGAGCCCTGTGCCACAGGTACAGACTCCTCCGTCATCACGTTAACCGCTTTCAGACCTGTTCCCTTCAATCCCATCTTGGCAAGTTTCAGGCTGAGTTTGACTTCCTTCTCCTCCCGGTTGTAGTTCGCCACCACCATCAGGGCATCCTTGCCTTTGTGGAAGTAGAGGCTGGTTTTGATCTTCGGATCATCAACCTGATAGTAACTCCCCTCACCTGTCCAGTAGGGTATCCACTCGGCGGTCGAGGTATTGAACGACTTGTAGGTTTGGCGGATTCGATACTCCTTCCTGCCGAAGTCATTCCGACCCAGCAAACCGGAACCCCAGATGGATACTCCGTTCAGGAGGCTGGTCATGGTGTGCAGCGAGGAGTAGATGTGCTCACTGCCGCCGAGAGTCGTCACAAAAAGCCCCCACGGGCTGCTGTTGAAGCGCACCCGTGCCGTCAGGAGATTTTCGTAATCTTCATGCTCGCCGGTGTAGAGGATGTCAGAGAACGAGAGTGTCGGGAGGATGTAATCGAA
>JACQGJ010000527.1 GCA_016199605.1 Armatimonadota bacterium
CGCGCCCTCTACTACCACTGGTTCGAGATCACGCGCGACCCGCGACTCACCAACGCGGGCGCGTTGCCGAAGGAGGGTCTGAAGTCTCACTTCAAGCCGCTGCTCTGGCTGGGGGATGATGACCGCGGCTTCTGCTGGTTCTGTGAATCGCCGAAGGGGTGGCAGGTGAATGATAAGGAGTCCACGCTTCGAGTCGAGCGGCAGAAAGGCGCGACGGTCATGCGCATCACGATGATGGATCGTCCCTTCACTCTCGACAAGGAGTGGAAGGTGGTCTTCGGTCTCATGGCGACGCCTACGCGTCCGATGCCCAAGGGTTGGCGTGACTGGTTGATTCCGCTGAACCAGAGCAACCCGTGGAGTTCGTGGGCGCCGGGGTTCAACAACCTCAGCGGCACCGATGATCCGGGCACGCTCACGCCCAAAGACCCGGAGGCGATGAAGAAGTGGGTGGAGCAGAAACACGTCTCCGGGGACGCAGTTCCCTTTCTCCCGCTCAAGGAACCGGCGAAAGTCATCCCTTATTCACAGATCGTCTTCTGGTCGGGCAAACTCCGGGATGGAATGCCCTCGCCCGAGATCAAGCTATTCGGTCCCGAATGGTCGAACGTCAACCGTCCCATCGGCCCGCGCACGGAGCCGGACGAGCAGATACCGTTGAAGGAATACTACTGGGTCTGCCCCGGCTCCAGCTTTTCTCAGTTCTACTTATGGAAGATCAATCAACTGATTGACCAGACGGGCATTGACGGCATCTACATTGATGGGCCGTGGAACACCTGCTCGAACGAGCAGCATGGCTGCGGCTATCGGGATGACAAGGGCGTGCTGCAACCGGAGTACAAAATCTGGCCGTTCCGGGAACTCCTGAAGCGCGTGTATTGCCTGTTCTACGAGAAGCGCAAAGACCCGATCATCCACCACCACACCTCGTGCTGGCTCTCCATTCCGAGCATTTCGTTCAGCCATATCATGCTCGACGGCGAGCAATACCACGACGCGGGTCAGAAGGTGGAAGACCACTTCATGGACATCGTGCCGCTGGACAAATGGCGGGCCGAGCACACCGGTCGCCAGTGGGGGCCCGCGCCGTTCATCTTGCCGGACATCCCGGGGCAATGGTGCGTTCCTGCCGCGCCAACGCGAGAACTCCTGATGCTGACGAACCTGCACGACACCGGCATCTTCCCCGCGGGCAACAACTGGCGACTGGTGATGCGCAACTACCAGGCGCGACGGATGTTTGGTGTCGCCGATTGCGAGTTCCGCGGATATTGGGGGAATGGGAATTGGGTGAAGTGCGAGACGCCGGAGGTTTGTGTGAGCATTTACCGCAAACCCGACGCGAGTCGCTGCTTGCTCGTTGTGGGCAACACCGCGAAGTCCGATGCCGTCGCGGTAGTGCGTCCGAATCTCTCAGGACTGAAACTGAAGGGAGGGGTTGCGACCGCAGCGGTGGACCTGGAAACCGGGGAGAAGATACCGATTGAGAAGGGCGTCATTTCCCTGCCTGTCAAGGCGCGAGACTTCCGTCTCGTCGCCTTGCCCTTCTACAAGTCGCCTCCCATCACCGCCGGCGACCTGAGTGCCTCTGCTCTCAGAGAAATTCCCAACTCCGGATTTGAGAAAGACATGGCGCGATGGAGCGCGATACCGGTTGACGGCAACACGGGTTATGCCGTCGCTGACAAAGAAACGAAGTCCTCTGGCAATGCCTCCTGTCATCTCCACAAAGTCGACGGTCCCGGCGGCGTGATGATCCAGACGGACGACGTGTTCCAGGTGGAGCCAGGAAAGAAGTACCGGGTCAACTGCCAGGTGAAGATCGCCAACTCCACCGGCGCGCAAGCCTACTGGATGATCAGCGCCTTGGACAGTGAGGGCAACTCCGTGCTGACCAACAATCTGTTCGCCGGGTTCATCAAAGAGAATCAGGACTGGAAGCCCTTGCCCTTCGAGTTCCCGACCCCCGCCGGGGCGGCCGTCATTCGCCTGCACTTCCTCGTTGCGTTTCCCGGCGTGGCGGATGTATGGGTGGATGAGGTGGAGTTGAAGGAAGCAAAATAGGTCGAGGTCGGACCTCGGGGGACTTGCGGCATCTGCGATCAGGTCGGTAACACAGTCAAGAAATCTCTTCAGAACTTGGGGAAAGGAATGGTGCATTGAAAGCTACCAAATCCAAAATGCTGCTCACAGTTGCGTGCGGTCTCGCCAACCTGGCAACTGCAAGGGCGGAGGACTTCGCCTCCCCCCACCCGGAATGGAAGAACCTGGCCGCGGGGAAGTCCGTGCAGTTCAACACGCCCCCCAACTATCCTGCCGTCACCGACTCTGACGACGCGGCTCAGATGGTTGACGGCAAATTCTCTCCGACCACACCCATGTGGTACGACAAAAGCGCGATCGGCTGGGTCATGGTTGATCCGGTCGTGTTCACCGTCGACCTCGGGAGCAACCAGCCGATTCGCGGCGTGGCCCTCCATATCTCGGGGGGTCAGGCCGGGGTCGAATGGCCGGACAGTATCCAGATGTACGTGAGCGAAACCGGCGAGAGATACAGCCCCGTCGGCGACCTGATGGAACTAATCACCCAGCGGCCGCCGGAGAAGGGCTATGCCACTCTTTGGCTCGGGGCTGACAAACTTGAGACCCACAGCAGGTTCGTCAAGTTCGTTTGCTCGCCCACCAACCTGGGAAATGGCGTCTACATCTTCTTGGACGAAGTGGAGATCTACCAGGGCGATCCGGCCTGGATCGACCGCCCCCTCTCGACAGCGGACGCCCCGGAACAATGGAGCGCCGACTGGACGGCTATCCGGTGGCGTGACCGCACCGATGCCATCGCTGCGACGGAACGTCCCACTCGCCTGCTGCTGATTGATGGCAAGGCTGAACAAGGCGGGGATACACCGCTGCAACAGGCCGTGGTCGAGAAGAACCGCGTGCGCTTCACGCTTAACGGTGAGGCGGGCAAGAAGCGCACTATGACCTGGACCGGCAAACTGGCCAAGCCCGTTTCCACCGAGAAGTGCCGCTATGCACTCCTGAGGTTCCGAGCCGAGGGCCAACTCCGAACCTTCGGGGTACATCCCTTGGTGACGCTTCAGGGAGTCAACGAAGAGAGCGGAGAGAATGAGGTGACGCTGCTCGAAGCCAACATGGCAATGAACGACGGCGTGAGCCACACTCTGATCAAGTCCCTGCCGGAAGGCTTTACTCTCCAGCAACTCAAGGTCTCGATTGTCACCGAGCACGATTCCCCCCGCCTGATGCTTGAGCGGTTGGAGTTGCTGGACGCGGCGCCGGAGGTGTTCAACTCGGAAATCGTCGTGGAAGGGGCGCGACCGAAAGACGGCTTCATCCGGGTGCCGTTGGGAGCGGCGCTCAACGGCACGCTTTCAGGCTGGTATGACCGAGAGCTATCCACACACAAAACCGTCTTGGACGGGGTTCGCACCTTGAAGGCAGGGCAGGTCACGGTTTCCGGCGTGCCCTTCTCGATTGCTCGCGGGGAAAAGAACCTGGCGCTCATGCCGGAGACGAAGGAAACGACCGAGGAGGTCGAGTTCCTCGGCAGCAAGGTCGAGAAACGTTACCGGGGGCCGATCTCGCGGGACGACTCTCTCAGCATCAACGTGAACACTACCGCCCGCGAGGCGTTCCTGTTGCTCGCACTCTCCGCGCCTCCTGTGCAGGTGCGAGGCGGGCTTCCCTATCGCCCCTTGCGGCTCGACGATATCGAAACCATCTCCGTGGAGCTTGCTTATGACCGGGGCGAAAACGAAATCGCCTTTCCGTATTCTCTCGCCGATAGAGGTTGCTATCTACCTGCACGGGAGCTTGGCGCTTACGCGGTGGCAGTGGATCCGAGGCGACGGCTGAAGCGGATTATCCTGCACAACCATCACTACGGCCCAAGCTTCGCCCTCGCGGGGCTGACCTTGAACACCTCGGCCTCCGCTCTCGTTCCGGAGCTCGCGAGGATCTCCGCGCCGGAAACGACCGCGCAGTATCCCGAGCCTGCGGCCAAGCCCGTGGCGGCCACCCGCCAGGGGAACCGCCTTACCTTCAGCAACCGCTGGTATGAATACAGCTTCGATCTCGCCCAAGGCTTCGCCCTCGACCGCATGGTCAACCGCGCAAACGCACGGAGCAAAATCAATCTCGCTCCCTCCAGCGGCCTGCGCGTGCGGTTGGGCAACACCCTCTACACGGGGCGTTCGTTCAAGGCGGAAGTGATGCGTCTCGGAAGGGCCGATGTGGAGTTGAAGCTCACGAGCACCCGCGCTGAGCTGCCCCTCGAAATCGCGGTGAAGATCACCGCCAATGATTCTCCTGACTTGACCTTCATCGCCCAAACCACAAACCGCGGTGACAAACCGTTGGCGGCAGAGCTTTGCCTCCCCGCCATCTCCGGCTTGGCGATTGGCGATCTCGCCCATACCCGCCTTTCCTTCCCCCAATACCGCGCGGTCGACACAGCCAAGAACATCGCCCTGCGCGCGCCGTACGGCCCGGAGTTCGCCTTGCAGTTCATGGATGTCTACAACCGCCAGGCCGGGATGGGCCTGATGGTTCGCAGCAACAACCCGGAGCAGCGCATGGCCACCTTCGCCCTGCGCAAGGA
>JACQGJ010000560.1 GCA_016199605.1 Armatimonadota bacterium
CAACAGATCATTAGCTAACCTCCCGGTCCGCCCCGGCGACAATCTTCTCGATGGCTTTCCGGTCTGACTCGGACAAGGGGCATCGGTTCGGCGCCGTTTCCACCAATCGTTTCGCCTTTGCCCGTGCTCTTGCCAGCATGGACTCAGGCTGGTCGATCCACGCCGCCGCGACGCGACGATCCGCCAATTCCGGAGAGAAAAGCTCCTGTCGGAAATACTTGAACGTGTGGTCGTGCTCCATGAACCGGGCGCCGGTCGGAGCCACCTGGCAGATGACCTCTTCGGCCAGTCGCTCTTCGTCCACCTCGACGCCGTCGAGCATCCGCTGAAAATAGTGCATCATCTCGACGTCGAGCATAAGCTGAACGAGGCTGCCCGTGTCTGCCGTTGAGAGGACTGCCAGGCTGCCGAAAGAGCGGGTACCGCACAGCAGGGCGAACAGCGTAGCAATGGATTTCTCCATCATCGACTGGGCCCCCGGCACCATCGCCGTGGTCGTCGGTCCGCGAGACACGGCAACGTGACCGCCGAAGCAGAACTCCGCCATCTCCGCAGACGCCAGTTGCAGAAGATCGACATCCGGGCCCGATTGGGTGAAGACACCCGACCTCATGTCGGTTGCCAGCGCCCCACACCGGTAACCCGTGAGGTGACCGTCGACCGCCAGAGTCAGGAGGTTGCACACCAGCGATTCTGCCGTCTGGTGTACGAGGCAACCGGCCATCGTGACCGGCGTGGAGGAACCCGCCACCGGCATAATGCTGATTTCGAGGGGCTGGCCGAACAGTTGCCGAGCCTTCATCGCGATGCGGACGTTCTCTTCCGTGATCATAAAGGGGGAATTGAACCACAGCTTGCAGGCAAAGGTGGGGGCGCGCTTCACCGCTTCAGCGTCTCCGCCGCGAGCGATCACCTCCAACTCGAAGAACCGCTCGATGTGCTTCTCGCTGTAGACAGACACGCGGTAGGGCTGCGAGCTGTTGATGATTATGGTGGCGAAGGCATGAAGCTCAGCGGTTTCTTTGGGAACGTCTTGAGGAATGAAAGTGGGGTGGGCCCGGCCAAGGTTGGGGATCGCCTCGACCACCCTCGACAGGTCGGCGAGGTCTTTGACCATGGCGAGTCTGACCTTGTCCGCCTCAATGTCACAGCAGTACAAAGCCTGGCCGGAAGCGCAGTAGCTCAACTCGGACTCACGAGTCCGCTGCGAGCTGACCTCGGTCTCAGCCGGGCCGACACCTTGACCTCCCCAGTCAACGGTGGCGGCCGCCGGTCGTTCCTCTCTGAAAGCTCGCCGGGTCGGAGCTTGCTGACCGTCGCGATGCTCCTCAATCAGTCCGACTAATCTGTCGACTACCGAGTCAGGGAATCGGACAATCTCCCCATCTACGCGGCAGCCGAAATCGCTCAGGTAGGAGTAGAACTCCTCCGTCGCCTGGCATCGCAGCGGCACCCGCTTCATCACGCGAATCGCGGCGTCGTAGATTGTCTGCATGTCCCTCCGCGTGAGCACGGAGGCGCGTCGGGTGAGTAGTTTCATGGCTGGGAAAATCTCCTGTCTGATTCGCGGACTCTCAACTTCACTGCAAAGCTCGCTTCATCACTTTCCCGGAAGGATTGCGTGGCAGGGCGTCGCGGAACTCAGCGGCTTCCTCCACGGTGATTCCCTCGAAATGGCACGGGCAAAGTTTAGCACGAATTGTTGCCGCAAGGAAAGGAAAACGAGTCCGGGCGACGAAACGGACGGCGGGGGGCCGTTCTCCCCTCATCTTGCTTCCGGGAGGAATCTCATTGACCAGCCGACAACGAATTCTTGCGACCCTCAGGGGCGACCCGGCGGATCGCGTGCCTGTGTGGGCGTGGGGGATACACCCCTGGTTGGGTGAGGTTCATCCCTCCCTCCGGCCGGTGGTCGAGGCCTATCTCGAGAGCGCCGACCTCGTCCATTGGTGGAGTCCGGGGTCGGGGACGTTCCTGACCGGCTCGGATCAGGTGCAGGCGAGAGTCGAGCGGTGTCTCTCTGACCTGGAGGATTATGAAGAACAGGTGACTGTCTACTCGACGCCGGCAGGAGAATTGACGGAACGCAGCTACGTCAGCCCGAAAGGAAGGCCCGGGTATTGTAGAAAACACCTACTCGAAACCGAGGCGGATGTAGAGAAGCTGCTCTCGATCCCCTATGTGCCTCCACGTCCGGACTGCTCCAGTTTCTTCCAGCTCGAACAAAAGCTCGGAGAGCGAGGGATGGTCATGGTATCCGTTCCCTCCGACCCCATGTACCTTTTCAACAACCTGACAGGCTCGGAGACTTTCGGTTACTGGTCGATCGAAAGGCGAGACCTGATCCGAAGCATGATCGACGTTTTTCTGAGGCGGCTCAAGGACTGGATCGAGTGGGTCCTCTCGCAGGGAGTGGGGCCGCTCTTCGGCTACGTTGGTCCGGAGTTGTGCATTCCTCCGCTCCAATCGCCCGGCGATTTCGAGGAGTGGGTTGTGGGTCCCGACCGGGAGATCAATGACCTGATTCACGCCTCCGGGGGAATCGCTCTGGTACATTGCCACGGTTGCATGGGTCCGGTGCTCGAAGGCTTCGTTCGGATGCACGCCGACGCTCTGCATCCCATCGAGCCACCGCCGATGGGTGACGTGACCCTCGGCGAAGCAAAACGCCGCGTCGGGGGCGACCTGTGTATCGTCGGCAACGTGCAGCACCATGACTTGTGCACGAGGCCAAACGATCAGTTCCGAGACCTTGTGGAGGAAACGGTGAGAACGGGCATGTCAGGGGGACGCTATATCCTCTCGCCCACCGCCACGCCTTTCGGCTGGCCGACGATGACCGACCTTGAGAGGGAGAACTGGCTCGCGATGTTGGAGGTGGGGTTGGAGGCAGGGAGGTACTGAATCCTCGCCCCGGAACCGGCACGAACCGGGCGTTTGAGGAGGATCAACTTCTGCCGGCCAGCCTCTCGATCAAAGCGCCGATTCGCCCTCGGCGCGCGGAAAGCTGACGCGGGTCGGTGGTGAACTGACTGAAGCTGGTTGTCAGGTCGGAGACATCAAGCAATTCCCGCGCCTCGTCAGCGTCACGCCCTTTCGCGTTCAGGGCGGCTTTTTGGAGCAGGGCCAGGTAGTCGTAGTCTTCGATACCATCGCGCGTCAACTCGAGCCGAATCGAGTTGACCGGAGTATCGGGCCTTCCATCGCTGCCCGTTGTGGCGTGCTCTCCGTCCGGCCAATAGTAGAGGCTGCCGTCGCCGTTCCCTCCAGGATAGCTCATCGGATTTTCCCAGACGTTCTGTTGCCAGAAGGCCACTTGCCAGTAGAGGGTGCCTGTCAATCCGTACCTCCAGAGCTGCCAGTAGACCATTCGGTGATCGACGCCGCGGTAGTCGATGCCCCAGATATTCGGGTAGGGCTTCTGGGCGGAGATACACACGTAATGCCAAAGCTCGTTGCGGGCCCGATTGCGCTGTCGCTCGAGGACTCGCCAATCAACGCAATCGATGTGCGGCACCCAGACATCCACAGCGCCCTCCAGCGAGGCGTAGGCCGCTTCCGGTCCGTCGGGGAGGTCCGCACGCCAGGGGCGAGTTGCGCCATACCCAAAGGTCAGCAGAGTCTTCAGCTTCGGAGCGTTCTGATGAACGAAGTTGAAGACTCGCTTGATGACTTTCATCGCCTCCCCGCCGGGTTCGTCGAACATGTAAATGTAGCCGTCGTCCGTCCAGCCCTTTGCTTCGAGGTGCGCTTGCGTCTGTCGGCACAATTCCGCAGCGACTGCACGCGCCTGCTCGCGGTTGCCCCCCGGAAGCTCTGCCGCTCCCCATCCCGCGCCGACGCGGAGCCAGTTCATATTGAAGCCATTCAACCCCCGCTTGCGATAGAACTCGATCTCTTCATCGAAACGTTTCCAGTCCATGGCGACCTTGCCGTTGGCGTCAACTCTGACTTCCGGAGCAGCGACGTTGCAGTCGCTCAGTCGGTGTGCCAGCATGTTCAAACGGAAGTTCCGGATAAGGTTCTGTCCCTGGTCTTTGGGCAACCCCTGCTCGAAGCCCTCGGACAACAGCACCTTGTCTCCTTGAGGAGTCGATTCGGTGACCCGAACGTTGTCAAGGAAGAACGTGTGCGGCTGTCGATTATCATGGTTGTCGTGGATGAACTCGATGGAGCTGCTTCCGATCACCCCGCAATCGGTCAACCGGCCTTCGGCGTGATGCCATCCGCCGGGCTTTTGGTCCGGTGGGGACCAGAACGCGTTCTTTCCTCCGGCGGCGCCTCCCCCGAACATGACGAACAGTGTCCCGGGATCGTCGAAGCGATAGTCGAACGAAAGGGACCTCTTGTGGTTGCCACCCACGGGAGCACGGAAATGCACGTACCGCGACGCGCTGGATTGTCCGGTGAGCGATAGCTTCCCCGAGGCGGCGGTCTTGCTCGTCACACTGACTCCGTTCACCTCTGATGCATAGTTGGTCTCGTCGCTGGTCCAGGCCCACGGTCCGGGCAGTCCGTAGTGGGAGAGCACGGAGTCCGAGCCCAAGAGAAAGCAGGTGCGCAACGCGGGACGGACCGGCAGGTCAAAGCCGTAAACCCGCGCTGAGAAGGGAAAGACTCTGGGCCGGACTCCTTCGGCTGAAACAGTGACCGACCCCTGGTAGACCCCAGGCCGCAACTCGGGGCGTGCATACACCGTGATCCAAAAGGGCTGCGGTTTGTCGGCTGGAAGGTCCACCGGTTGGTTCGGCAGGAGTGGATCGGGGAGCATCCCGGCGGCTTCGGAGGCGCCCCCGCTGGGAGTACGCGTTTTTACAAAGCCGACCACGTTCACAGTCACGTCCGCAGGCTCAATCCGCCCTCCTCCTTTGCGTGCGAGTGGGGACACCGTGACGCGACACTTCTTGA
>JACQGJ010000010.1 GCA_016199605.1 Armatimonadota bacterium
GAGGACCCTCGCCCTCCCGACCCTCGCCCTCCCGACCCTCACCCTCCCGCCGAACCATTGCCCTCCCGCAAGCATCCGGTTCATGGTGTGAGGATTTCGTGGGACGGGCCGGTGATTGTCTATCTCACAGTCTGCACCAAGGACCGCCGTGGGTGGCTCGCCACAGACAAGAACCATGCCCTACTTGTGAAGGTATGGACGGAAGCTACCGCATGGTTGGTTGGGCGTTATGTGATCATGCCGGATCACATTCACCTCTTCGCTGTCCCCGGACAAATGGAGATCGAATTCGACAACTGGGTGCGCTACTGGAAATCACAGTTCAGCAAGCAACATCATGGTCACTCGCATCGCTGGCAAACCGATCATTGGGACACGCGGTTGCGCTCCTCGGAAAGCTACGAGGAGAAGTGGGAGTATGTGCGAAACAATCCTGTGCGGCATGGTTTGGTAGAGAGATCGGAGGATTGGCCCTATCAGGGCGAGATTCACGTTTTGCCGTGGTATTAGCGAGGCGCAGGGAGGGCGAAGGTCCTCGGGAGGGCGAGGCTCCTCGGGAGGGCGAGGCTCCCGCCGAGCCGTCCTCACGCCGCGTGGTTCGGCTCGGCGGGAGCCTCGCCCTCCCTGCGCCGTTGAGGCAGATCTGGCGGAGTGCAACCATGGCGTCACCTGATGAAGGAGGTGATTCGGTGTGGGAAGGATTACTGTTGACATCAAAGTGGAGAACGCGGGCGATTTCCTGCAGGCAAGTCAGGAACAGATCCCGATGACTTCGGTACGAAGGTTGGAGGCGCGTGCGCTGGTGGATACGGGCGCGACTCTTCTCTGCCTTCCGAGATCACAGATCGAGTCGCTGGGTCTGCTCAAGATAGACTCGCGTCGCGTCACGACCGCGAACGGCACGGCGGAGCGCGGAATCTACAGCGCTGCGCGTCTGACCGTGCTTGGACGGACCTGCACCTTGGATGTGATTGAGCTTCTCGAGGATACGCCACCGTTGCTTGGTTACATTCCCCTTGAGAATCTCGACCTCGTTGTGGACCCCACCACGGAGAGTCTACGAGGCGCCCACGGGGAGGAGATCGTGTTGGATTTGTACTGAAAACCATCCTCAACGCAAAGGCGTGTCGATGATTGACGCAAAGCACCGGTGGTGCGATAATGCCCGCACAAAGACCCGGCACTGGGCCGTAAAGAAAGGGACCGTCGTGATGCTGACCCCGCAACAACTCCAGATCGAACGCACCCCATCGGGGACGATCGTCGTGAGTTCCAATGGCAAGGTTCGCGAGGTGAGCAGCCTTCGAGCCGCTTTGAGTCTGATCGAAACCCATCTGACGCTCTCGCGTCCACGAAGGCATGCTGCCCGACACGGCGAACTGGATCCCATCCAGACGCTGTGTGGGAAATACCGGGACGCGTTGACGCCCACGGATCAGTGGATTGTGGAGCACCGTGAGGAGGTTGCCCTCGAAGAGAGAAAGCTCGCGAGGAGTGCGCCATGAGTGGTAGCGGCAGTTCCCAGCCCTACGTGCTCGACGCGAGCGCATTGATTGCGTACTTGCGGCAGGAACCGGGACACGAGATAGTAACGCGGCGTCTGACGGCCGCGCGGAAGGGGCAGGAGATACTGTGGATGCACGCCGTGAATCTCTGCGAGGTTTACTACGACGCGTTGCGTCGGTCGGGCAAGGCTTTGGCCGAGCAGCTTCTCATGGACGTGGGCGGGCTACCCATCCGCGTGTGCCGTACCATTGGACGCCCCTTGCTCCGTGAGAGTGGGAGGTTGAAGGCCGTCGGTGGCATCTCGCTGGCAGATGCCCTGGCGGTCGGTCTCGCCAATCTCAAGGGGGGACGACTGGTTACCGCAGACCATCATGAGTTGGATGCGGTTGAGCAGAGGGGCGACGGCCGCTTCTGCTGGATACGCTGAGGCATCCATCTGCCTTACTCCCTCCTGCCCCATTCTGCAATTACTCGAGCGACGCACACATCGAGCATCCAACTATGCCGAACAACGTTGAAGACCTCGAAATCCAGTTGCTGATCGAGGCCGTCTACCAGCACACCGGCTACGACTTTCGCAACTACGCGCCGGCGTCGCTGCGGAGGCGGATCCTTGCCGCGCTCCAGAAGGAGAAGCTCCCGACGATCTCCTCTCTCCAGGACAAAGTCCTTCACGACCGGGAGTGCTTCCAACGCTTTCTGGACACCATCACCGTAAACGTGACTGCGATGTTCCGCGACCCGCACTTCCATGTCGCCTTCCGGGAGAAGATCGTGCCGCTCTTGCGGGGGCAGCCGTTCTTCCGCGTCTGGTGCGCGGGGTGTTCGACCGGCGAGGAGGCCTACTCCCTCGCCATCCTGCTGGAGGAGGAAGGACTTTACGACCGCTGCCGCATCTATGCCACTGAGTTAAACGAGGGAGCGTTGCAGAAGGCGAAGGACGGCGTCTTCCCTCTCGCGGTCATGGCGGAATATACGTCCAACTACCAGAAGGCTGGCGGGAAAAGGGATTTTTCCGACTACTACACCGCGGCTTACGATCATGCGATCATCGCTGGCACGCTGAAGCGCAACCTCGTCTTCGCCCAGCACAACCTCGTCACCGATGCGTCGTTCAACGAGTTCCACGCGATCCTGTGCCGCAATGTGATGATCTACTTCAACACCACGCTCCAGGCGCGGGTGCACAACCTCCTCTACGACAGCCTGGCGCAGTGGGGCGCGCTGTGCCTCGGCGACAAGGAATCCCTCCGCTTCAGCCCGCATGAGAAGGATTACGAGGCAGTGGTGGAGGGTGAGAAAATCTATCGCAGGATCAAATGACGAATATCGAATATCGCATATCGAATGATGAAGTGCTTTGACTTCGACGTTCGACATCAGCATTCGACATTCGTCATTTGCCCGCGGAGGAATCATGAACAAGGAGAGGGTCTATGATCTTGAGGAGCGGTTGATCGGTTTTGCCGCTGAGATCATTGACGTGACGGACGCCTTGCCCAACACGAGAGCGGGAAACCACATTGCCGGGCAGCTCACCCGATGTGGAACATCTCCGGCCCCCAACTACGCGGAGGCGCAGAGTGCCGAGTCCCGAAATGACTTCATCCACAAGATGAAGATATGCCTGAAGGAACTTCGCGAAACACGAGTCTGGTTGCGGATCATTGAGCGAAAGATGCTGCTGAAGCCGCCACATGAAGTGGAACCGGTGCTGAACGAGTGCAATGAACTCATCTCCATATTTGTCGCCAGCGTCGGCACAGCGGAAAAGAACCGGCCCTCTGGACGCCGGTGACGAGAGCCCAGCGGAGATTGATGAATGTCCAATGTCAAACGTCCAATGATGAAGTGAGCGACGACTTCGACGTTCGACATTCGGCTTTCGATATTCGACATTTCCACCATGCCCACGACCATCATCCTCATCGGAGCCTCATTGGGCGGTCTGGAGGCGCTGGAGATACTGCTGCCGCGACTTCCGGCGGAGTTTCCCGCGCCGGTGGTCCTCGTCCAGCACCGTGGCATTGAGCCGGATGATCTGCTTGTCGAAGTCCTACAGAAGCGATCTGCCCTGCCGGTGACCGAACCAGAAGACAAAGAACCGATTCTGGGGGGAAAGGTCTACGTTGCGCCCGCGGACTATCACCTGCTTGTGGATCTCAACGCAAAGCCGCAAAGTCGCAAAGGAAACACAAGGAGATCTTTGCGGCTTTGCGTTGAAGACCGCGAGTGCGTCTTTGCGCTAAATGTGGACCCGCCGGTCAACTACGCCCGTCCGTCCATTGACGTCCTCTTCGAGTCCGCGGCGGTCGCCTGTGGTGAGGGCGTCCTCGCCCTCGTCCTTACCGGCGCGAGCAGGGACGGCGCGGCAGGGGTGGCGAAGATCAAGGAATGCGGCGGCGTGGTCGTGGTTCAAGACCCGACGACGGCGCAATCTGCCGTGATGCCCGCGGCCGCCATCGGAGCGACGAGTGTGGATTTTGTTTTGTCTCTCACGGAAATAGGAGACTGGCTGGCAAGGGAAGGACGCCCAGACCCTGCTCTTCACGCTGGACGGCGGGGAAACGGCACTGTTGCCGAAGGTTGAGGCAGGCATGCTGATCCTCACGGCCCCGCCGCGATCTGCGATGTTGCCTCAATCCTCGTCTTCGCTCCCTGTGCGGGGAGCCAGCACCTGCTCCAGTACCTGTGTGCATTATCTATTCTGATGTCGCCCCTGACGTCCAACGTAGTGAACGGTCGCCGTGCCGTTCCTGCCGGGCGTGAACGGCACGGCGACCGTTCACTACAGTAGCCAAA
>JACQGJ010000556.1 GCA_016199605.1 Armatimonadota bacterium
CAAACTTATTCACCGGCGAGATGAACTCGCAGGGGTCTCCCAAGTCTTATGATACAATTCCAGGTTCCTCAAGGGTTGCCAAGAGCGCCGAGAGGGTTTCGCCTCACGGCTCCAACCTCACGTATCACCGGTTAGGGGTCACCACAATGTTGTCGATGAACACCCGAAACTGGCTCTGTAAGGCGAATCCATAGACTCCTGGCGATCCGCAGGTGTGCGCATGTTTGTGCGGAACCTCGATGGTCCAGGCTTCCGGCTCGGGATCGCCTTTCTTCCACGCTTTGGCGCGCACGATGCCGGAACCGTCGGGGGCAAGATCGACCCGTGATTTGAGATGATACCAGGTATCGGGCGACCACTTGAACGGCACCCCAACTTTGATCCGCTCCTGATTGGAAACGACTTCAAGCTCCTGCTGGTTCCCAACCAGGTTGATGACATACCGCTGGTTGATGACGCCCACCAGGGACATATTGCGCCGATTGCCTTCGCTCCTCACGTCGGCTTCGACGGTGTAGTCGTGCATATCGGGATGACCGAGGAACGTGAAGGCGCGCTGGAAAAAGATGTTGTCAATTGTCTTGGTGAGGACCTTGTTTCCGCCGAGATCGCGGACCTCCCATTTGAAGCGCCCTCCAATCCACGGCAACGGCGGATAGGCGAATTTGATGCCTTTCTCCGTTGCGTGCTGTTCCGTCAACTGGAAGGACTCAAAGTCCTCCCGGTAAGGAAGGTCGGGTAGCACACGGCCGCGGAGGTAACCTCTCAGCTCGTCTACCGAAGCCTCGAAAGCACCTGCGGAAATCTTCGCCAACGGGTTTGCCACCAGTTCGCCCTTCTCATTGAAATCGGCGTCCATTTCGGATCGGACTTTCGCTGTGGGGGGGATGAATTTCTTCCAGGTCGCTGCTTTCAGTTTCCTTACCCGGTCGCCGTTGGCATCAACGGCGTAGACGGATAAGGTCGCCTTTTGCCCGGGTCGAAGCAAGACCTCTGACGGAACTACTTGAAGCGCCTTCGCCTCACCGGGCGTCGATCGAGGCTCCGGCGGCAGAGGTTTGGGCAGCGACCCATTGCTTCCTCTCGCTCCAAAGCAATAAAGCTTCTTTGTGGTGTGAACGTAGACTCTGCCGTTCCACACTGCCGGAGCGCCCAGGCAATTGCCTTCGAGTTGCACTTGTGCGAGGACCTCTGCCCCCGCATCAGAAGGACGGAGGATGTAGAATAGCCTGCTTTGCATCGGGACATACAACTTGCCGTCGGCGTAGAGCGGCGAGGCATGGAGTTGGTCGGGGGCGAGCTTCTTGTCCCAGAGGACTCTCCCGGTGTCGGCGTCGAGGCAATATAGCTCGCCCGTCTTTGCCGTCTGGTAGATTCGGTTGCCGACGAGGACCGGCGAGCTGCTCCACGCGTTCAAAGGCGCTCGCCACAACTCGAAGCTTCTGTCCAGAACCACCGGGTCGGCGCTTCCTGCTTGCGGCTCCGCTCCCAGCTTCAGCGCAACCATTCGTCCCATCTCCGAGGAGTCCGTGTTCTCATCCCCGTGGATGGCAATCAGGCTGTCTTTGTATAGCACAACAGAGGAGTTCACGCCACCTTGCGAAACGCGGTATCGCCAGAGAGGTTGCCCAGTGCTGGCGTTGACGCATACGACGTTTCCGCACCCCGTTCCGCAATAGAACACCTGCTTGCCTTTCCGTCGTTCAAGGATCAGGGTCGAGAACGAGCTGTCCTTCGGTGGAACAGTTCCCGGCTGCGAGGACCACACCAGGTCGCCCGTGCGTTTGTCGAAAGCGTAAAAGCGATCCGCTCCCGCGCCGTGCGCGCCCCAGTTGCTCGTGATGCCGCGGACAAGGACGAGGTCCCGGTCGATCACCGGCGCACCCGTTCGGCCATTTGGGAAAGTTAGCCGACCATACTCCTCCATCATGGAGTGCTGCCACAGCAGTTTCCCGCCCCCCGTGAAACAGGCGATGATTCCGGTAGAAGTAAGGATGCAGACGTTTCCCGTATCCGGGTCGACCACGGGGCTGCCAATGCTGTACCGGCTGTAGACGATATCGCTCAGAAAATCGCTGAAGCGCTTCTCCCACAGCTTCTTTCCCGTCTCGGCATTGAGGCAGACCAGCAGCTCCTGCAAGTCCGGGCCTTCCCCTTCATAGCCAAGCGTATACAGTTTCCCGTTGGCGATGACGGGTGTTCCACGGCCAGCCAGATTGAGACTCCACAAATCGTTCTTGCCACCGGGAGTCCAGGAATCCGGCAGGTGACTCTCGAGGGAAGTGCCATTCTGCCCGGGCCCGCGCCAGTTGAGCCAACCGCGAACCGGTTTCGCCGTGGAAGGAGACGGGAAGCTCAGGAAGACGCCGCCGGAAAGCAGGAGGATTGCCGCAAGCCTGGTGGTCGCAGAGGAGGTCATGATGCAATTGTTCCAGTATTCGAGGTTGGGAATAACGACTGGGGGAACCGCCCCCAGCCGACAATCTTCATTATGTCGAAGGGGCCTGGGCCCGTAAAGGCATCTTGGGATTTTCCGGAGGGCTTTTGAGGAACCTTGCGCAAGGCCCACCAAGACGGTCAAGGAGGAGGTCCTGCAGTTACGTGATGTAACCCTCTGCGTTCATCGCGTCTTCACCCGTCGTAAGGTGAACGGCGAGGCAGGGGACGTTGAGGGCGACTCCCCACGTCCACATGACGTGAACGGTCGGCAGCGCAGCGGGTGTGATCACGCCGAGGACGGGCGCGGAGGGCGAGACGGGGAGTCGAGTCTGCATGAGTGGTCTGGACTGGAGGTGTTCCTCAACGGATTTCCTGTATCCTTACCTCGTCAAACCACACCGTCGCCGCGCCTTTGGTTGCGTTCACGAGCAGCAATTCGTAGGGCACGTCGAGGTCGGTTGTCGTGAATTCTTTCTCGAACTTCTCCCAAACATTTGTGGGCCCCGACTCCTGGTTGCCGAGGTAGACATCGACCACCGTCCGGTTATCTTTCGCGTACATCGAGAAGAAACGGAGGCAAATCCCCGGATGGTTCGCTGACCGCTTGATTTTCGCGCTGAAGCGGTATCGGGTGTTGGGGACGAGCTTGATCAGAGTAGTCGCGAGGTGGTTGGTCGGTTCGTTTTCGTTAGGATCGATACGAAGGCTCTGTTTACCTTCCGCTGGGTCGCTGGTGTCCAGGGCGACCCCTTTCAGGTAGAGCGACTCCGGCGCCCGGTAGTTCCAGTAATCCGGGAAGCCGTCCCCGGCGGAGCATTGCTCGAAGCCTCCGTTAAGCAGTGGAGGTTGCAGCAACTCATAGGCGACCGTCTCGTCGCTCGCGTACTGGAGCACTGCCGTGAGGTGCTCTCTCGTCGTGATGCTGTCCACGTTTCTTAGATGGAAGATCACGTCACCCTTGCCTTTAGGTGGCAAGACGAAGGGAACGTCCTTCCGATCCACCGTCACAGCAGCGGGCGCCAACAGATTGGAGATTCCCTTGATCTCGTGGCTGCTCGAGTTTGCCATCTCAACGCGAAGCGTGTCGCCTGTGAGGTAGTGGATTTCCGCTTGCACCGCATGGCACACGCCCATCGGCAGGCACTTTCGCGTCTCTCGCCGTGATTCCTTCGCGACGGCGTAGAGGTCATACACGTCATACTTCGTCCCCCTCGGGACGGTGAAAGATAGAGCGACCCCTGCCGTCTCGCCGGGGGCGATACGAAAGTCAGCAGACGTGGTTTTCCAACCCGCGGGCAATTGCAGGGAGATCTTGCCTGTGAGAGTCCCTTGCTCCAGATTGCGGAGATTGACCCGCGCTGTGCCGCCTTCGCCCGGCGCTACCGGAGCCACTGGCTCGAGGTCAAGGAGTGGCTCACATCGCTCCAACAGCAGGATCGCCGACAAACGGGAGGAGGGAATCGCGAAATGGTACCGTCTGCCCTCGCGGCGTACGCGAAGGGGCGTGAGTTCTCCCTCCAGGTTGTAGGACCAGGCCGACTTCAGGGATCCGGCTCTCCCGACATCGACGCTGGCCGCCGCGCCCTCCTTCTGCTTGCCGTTGTAGCAGACAATCAGAGCGCCTTTCGTGTTCGGCTCGTTCCTGAGGTAGAGTTTCGCTTTGATCTCCGTGTCGCTCAGGTGCAGACCCACCTCATCGACGAACCGCGCCCGGGACTGGAACTGGCTGAACTTCTCGCGGAATTGGATGACCTGTGCCAGCAGAGCAGGATCCTTCTCTGTGCAGAAGCCGATGCCGCCAAGCTTCAAACCGAGGACGGTCGCGAACTCCAGCCACCCTCCGTCCATCGGGAAATCCTTGTAGTAGTCGACCGGCGCGCCGTGGACTATGCCGAGGTTGCGGGGGAATGTGTAGCGGTACACCTGCGGCGCGTTGTCCATGTAAAACAGGCCGACATCGAGGTAGCGGTGATCCACGTCATTCATTCCCTCGCCTGAGAACACGGCTCCCGGCCGAACCTTACGCGCTTCTGTCTTCAAATTCGCCAGCCACCGGTCGAGCCCCTGGCTCCATTCTCCATAGCCTTTGTGCCCATGGTTCAGGTTGGCGCAGTCGTAGGTCACCAGTCCAATCCCATCGAGGTACATTCCATCCGCGCCGTATTGCCGAATGTATTTGTCGAGGACAATGTGATTCAGGTAATCTTTCCACTTCGTTGCCCCCATGCAGCATCCTGCTTCGGAGTAGACTCCGTCCGGGTCGACCAGGCTGCCGTCCAGCCTCCGCTGAGCGACTTCTGCATAGAAACCGACAGGCGGCACTTCGTCCTCGGGGATCATCGAGATCGGGAGACAGCCGACGCGCTTGCCGCCGCGAACGAAGAGAGGGTTGATCCTCGGAGGGAGGTTATAGAAGGTTATGCGGTGTCCCATCTCGTGTTGCTTCTGGATTCCTCCCGCGAATTCCTCCTCGTTCCCAAGCAGGCGGTGCAGCACAGGGGTGCTCCAGTAGGCTTCGCAACTGGCCTGTTGCGCCCAGGCGGTGAAAAGCGGAAAGGGAGGATCCTGCATGGTGATCTTGCGATTCCCGTGGGGTCGTCCTTTGGAGAGATTCACAAAGGAACCCAGGTGGATGATATGGATATCCGTCCATCCCTCCGAATCTCTGAACCAATCCGGTATCGGGGTTTTCACCATCCATGATTCTGCCCATTCACGATATCGGTCCGCTCCCCAGTGCCAGTCGCCATCATGTACGCCAAGAACCACATCGGGAACTCTCACTGTCCCGCTGGTTTTGGTGATGAGCGTGTGTTTGCTGAACCCGAGGTTGACATATCTGCCCGGTGTCGGAGCAGGGATGTATCCTCCCTCTGTCGGAGGCAGCGGAGCGGAGGTTGCTTGAGCGGCCGCCTGTCGCTCCGTTGATTCGGTTGAAAACGTCAGCTCCGTGACACGATATTCTTTGTCTTCATAAGCAAGGTAGAGGCCACCGCCCTTTTCATCCCACAGGTCCATCCAGCACATCGTTGCCTGACCGGGATACAGAAGCGGTCGGTCGGTGAAGACCAATCGAGGATACTTTAACGATGCCGGGTACTTGGCAATGCCACCGGTCAGGATGGGGTTGCACAGGAAATCATCGGAGGGATCACCGCCAATGCAGAGTCCTCTCAGCATCGGGAACTTGACCTCGGCGATGTTGTAGGGGGTTTTGTTCGTGACCTGCATCGAGAATCGGATGAGAGCTGCTGACTCGAGTTTGATTCTCAGGTTCACCAGCAGACCGCCACCCATCAATTCGTACTCGAGCTTTAACTCGCCTTTGGCCGGGCCGGTGACCTTCTTCAACTCTGCCTGAGTGAAGCCGATCTCTCTCAACGCACCGTATTCACCGCGAACAGCCGCGAACGAGAACAGTGGCGCTTCAGTATCGGGAATCATGAAGTCGGTCTTTGTCGCTTTGTTGCGTATTCCGAGCAGAGCGCCGTTTTCTCCCGAGAAACGCAACCGCACGCGGTCGTTCTCGAGGACAAGGTCCGGGACCTGCTTCACTACGTAAGTCACGTTTGATTGAGTGATGAAGGGACTCGAACCACCCGGAGCGCCGCTCAGCGTCAGCTTGAAAACGATCCCTTCTTCGGGGCGGACTTCCGACAGGTCACCTGAAGCCGGAAGGGCCTTCCATGTGCCACCCGCGTCCGTGGAATAGGCCGCACCCACCGTCCCTTTCCCGGCAGCGTTCTCCAGCTTCAAGTTCTCCCAACGGACGATATTCCTGCGGCTCACTTCTTCGGAAAAAACTTCGCCCGTCGTTGCAGCCACCGATCGAGCCGACTCGCCTCCCATGGCGGTTGGCGACGCCGTCCCTTCCTTCATCAAGACCACCTTGTCGAGCCGCGTGCCGCCGCACCACGCATACGGCGTGAAGTTCCAGGAATGCTTTCCTTTGTTCAACTCATACGTTGGTCCCTTCGTCCAGATCCACTGATTGAGAATCTCTCCCTGGCTGTCAGTGAGTATGTTCGTTTTCCCGCCGTCCATGTTCTCGGAGTGGTTCCAGTTTCCCGCCCACGGGAAGGAGCCTCGATACCATGCGGTGTATCTCCCCGGCTCGGTAGCCTCAAAATGGAATTCGATATGATCGACATAGGCCACATACAAGCTGCCCGACGCTTCTTTGTCTTGTCCCATCACTCCCTTGCCGGGAGTAAACCTGAGAGTAGTGGCTCCCTCTGCCTCCATCCAGAGGGAGTTGTCTCCCTCTTGGAGGTACTCATATCGAAGTCGAAGGCGATTACTGTCAATGTCCAGTTTCTCTCCGCCGCCCTGGAATGAGAGGGCGACCGTTTTCGACCGGGTTTGTGCACCGGCAAATGGAGTCCGAATCATCATCAGCGCGAAGACGATTGAAATCAAACTGCGCACTCGTTCACCTCGCAATGCAACGCTCCTCACGAAATTGACCTCAGGGAGTCTCTCCCCTCGATGAATACAAAGGGGTCAGCGTTTTTTCACAGTAAAGAACGTGCCGACGATCTCTCGACGCGGTAGGCCCTTGTCATCCTCTGCCTCGCGGTCGTAGACCACCAGGATCGTATCGCGACCGACCCCGGTAATGCTGTTGTAGGACGAGGTGCGGCCTCGATAGAAGCAGAACGAGCCTTTCCATGTCTTGCCATTGTTCGTCGAGAAGATCAGGTAGTTATCCGGCCGACCGTACGTGCACACAATCACGCCGCACTTCATCACACACAGATTCGGCCACACTCCTCGGTCGGCGATAGGCTCGGGCTTGCTCCAACTCCTGCCCTCGTCCCGGGAACGGCAAAGGTACACTGGCGTGTGCTTGCCGAAACTGCCGCCACTGCGCATGACGCACAGGATGTCGCCGTTCGGCGCGCGGGCCAGGGCGCCCTCATCAAATCCTTCCTGAGTCAGGCTGGGGTCTGCATCGTAGGCGACGGTAACCGGGCTTCCCCAGGTCTTGCCCTTGTCAGAGGAAAAGGCCACGATCGTGCGATAGCGATAGAAGTGAAAGGACTCCGGGAAGTCCGCTGGCGCGGAGTGGTCACCTTCGTAGTTGCCATACATCGTGGCCATCAGGTCACCGTTCTTGAGGCGGATCAGCCCATGGTCCATCAGAAATCCGTCGTTCGTTTCGGCGCCATCTCCCCCACAGGGGACCGATCTGGGAACGCCGACGATGCTGGTCCCGTTGTTCACCGTCTTCCAGTTATCGAGCGACCTCTTCTGATCCAGGGAATACTTCCCATCACCCCGTTTCTTCGTCCAGAATCCCAGACTCACCACCTCTCCTTTACGAAGTTCGATGCTGGCATTGTTGGGGCCGGGTGGTCCTTCCTTCCAGGTGTGGCCGCCGTCGGCTGACCAGTAACCCTTGTCTCGTTCATAGGAACCTCCCCCCACTGTGATCCGGCCGTCGGCGAACTGAAACACGGCGGGGTAAGTCGCGTTCGGTTGGATGACCACGGTATCCTTCATGCGGACAGACAGCCCGGGGATTTGCGGAACGTCAATCTTCTGCGGCATCGGTCTCCTCCTCTGAAAACGGAAAGTTTGCCAGAGAGCCTCGCCACTGGCGAACGAGGCCCCGGCGCCAAACTCTACCTCGTTGCGGCCTCCTTCAGCCGGTGAACTGAACTTCCCTTTCCCATCGATGGCCAGTTTGTCATCCACAAAGACCTCAATGTCCGTGTCCGAAATGCGGACACGATACGTGTGCAGATCATCCGTGGTATTCATAGGGTAGTCGAGTTTAGCGTACCAAAGGCCAATGTGATCGGGATAGAAAGACAGGATTTCCTCATGGAGTCCATCAGCGACATCCATGCACATACCCGCCGGACCTTCGGAAGCCGTAATCAGCTTCAACCGGCCTTCGCACTCCGTCGAATCCCGAGGGTCGGCGTGCCAGTAAACTCGGTACATTAGCACGCTCCCCGGCTCTCTGCTTGGGTCGGTGATGTGCAGCAACCCGTTCTCGAAACTCACTGTCTTGGGCCCGATCGGCAAACCGCCGGCAGGGCTCGCCGGTGGTGGTGTCTTTCCATCCAAAAGAGTGACCCAAGACGGCTGCTCCGCATGAAGGCAGGACGAGAATACAGTCAGCAGACCAGTCACCACCAAGATCCGGACGATCATAGCACTCCACCACCTGAGATTTGAACGGATCGCGAGTCGCATGGATGATTTGTGGCAGGTACTCCCTTCGCGGTCGCGACTCGGTTCAATGTGCTGCCACTCGCCAGGAAGTATACAGCAGCAAGGGGTACATTCGTAAGTGATGCGCCTTTAATCATTTTTCTTGGAGCACCACCATGCAAGCCGAGACCATGCTTTCCCATGGGCCTTGGTGACGTCCATCCGTACTTACGGGAAAGGCAAGAGGAAACGAACCGCTCGAGGTGATTTTTCCTGCGAAGGAGGAAGTCGTGTCGCCTTACCTGCCTGGAGGGAGAATTCAATGAGAAACGGAGACCTCCATCCTTGTTAACGCGGCAGGGAGAGTACACGACAGGTTCCGCCATGAGGCACGAAGAGAAAGGGTGGGGCGTGGCTGCAGGCGTTGGAGGGGATTCGTGAATAGAATCTTCCGCATCGCGGTAGCTCTGCTTCTTGTGTCCACGATCACAGTGCCGGCGCAGATACAGATTCACAGGGGCGACTCTGATCGCGTCGCCAGCGAAGTGGTCACCGTACAGAACCGCTTCCTCAGAATCGTTGTCAATCCTGCCAGGGGTGGAGTCATTCAGTCTTTCACCTACAGAGGTGAAGAGCTCACCAGGGATGAAGGGATCTTGCAGGACCATCTCTGGGATCTCGGCCATGGTGTGGGAGGATTCTACGGGGAGCCGTACCTTCTTGAAATCAAGCAACTGCCCGGGAGAGTCGTTCTCCATCTGTCTAAAGAGGGGACAAAGGGCAGCTACCAGTTTCTGGAGATTCACAAGTCCATCACTCTTTTGGAAGACGAATGCGGAGTGCTGGTCACCTATTCCTTCAGAAATCAGGTGAGAAGCCAGACTCCGATCACAGTCTTCCCATGGTTCAATCACATCCTGGGGACTGCCGGCCCCAATACCTACTTCATTCCTACGGAAGAGGGCATCAAGAGAGTCTCGTACGATCCCGACCACGTGGATTGGGGAGGAGAGGATCCCAGGGCAAACCTGTGGTTCAACAATCCTTCCCGCGGCTGGTCAGGGCTCGTGGGGAAGGACCACGTCGGATTGGTGTGCCTCCCGGAATACAAATACCTCCATTGCGTCTACACCTGGTTGGGTAAGAACCTGGCTACGCTGGAATGGCGCTTTATCCCCGCAAGCGTTCAGCCCGGAAAGGAATTCACTACCTCCTTCACCCTCATCCCATTCAAAGGGCTGATGGAGATCAGTGGGGCAGGCGGAGGAATCGTTGCCTCCCTGGACAGGCCCAACCACCGCGTCCTTCTCGTCTCCCATCGTAAACAACAGGTCAGGTTGCAGGTACGAATCAAAGGTCCCGATGGGAAGGAAGAACGGCAGGCCGATGTCGCACTGATGCTCGAGCCAGATACGGTAGCCTCCGTTCCCTTCAGTCCACCTGATGGCAATGGCGGTCTGGTCTATTGTGAGATCACGGATCATCAGGGGAAGTACCTGGCCGATGTCGAGGGACCTTTGGAAGAGGGG